>JAEYWB010000407.1 GCA_023429275.1 Planctomycetota bacterium | reverse complement strand
CCGCCCGACTCCGCGCGGAATGGCGACGCGGCGGGGTGTCGCGAGGGGACGAACCATTTCAGCGGAGTCATCCGGGCCCGCGAGAATCAACCGGAGAATTCGTCCGTTCGTCCGTTCGTCCGCATTCGTGGGTGAGCCGGCAGGGTGGCCGACTCCGCGCGGAGCGTGTCGCTGAGGGACGAACAGGTTGATCGGAGTCACCCTGGCCCGTGAGAATCAACCGGAAAATCCGTCCATCCGGCCGTTCGTCCGCATTACGTGGGTGAGCCGGCAGGGTGGCCGACTCCGCGCGGAGCGTGTCGCGGAGGGACGAACAGGTTCAGCGGAATCATCCGAACCCGCGAGGATCAACCGGAAAATCCGTCCGTTCGTCCGTTCGTCCGCTCATCTGTATTCATTGCTGCGAAGAGAGAGCCGGCGAAAAGCGGGAGACCCAGCCGAGTCATCTCCTCCCGCTTCGCCCGGGTCCGCATCTATCCGTTATCGCGCGGCACGACCAATTCCCGCCTTCTGCTCAGGATATCACTCGCGTCCCCCAGGATGCGGGCCCGCCGCAGGTCGAGAGTTCGAAGTAACGGCAGATCGACAAATGGCGCGAGTTCGCTGGCATCGATGGTCCCGCTGATTTCGACCGACTCAATAGCGGCCCCGCGGACGAGTGCTTCGAACCGGCCTTGCGTTGCAGCAAGCAGACTGGATCAAGACTTGAGAGACGCTCCCTCCTCCGGCAGAATGATGGATCAGCCTGAATTGATGAGTTGAGCGGTTTGCCGGTCGCTCTGACGTTGATGTTTGCTGTCCGCCGAGGAATCGATCCCGTGCTTCGCACTCTCCTTGCGCTCCTGCTCGCACTCTCGACCGGCTCCGTCGCCTCCGCGGAGGGAACGATCGTCGGTCTGCCGGGCCAGTTCACCCTGGTCGGGCCGAAGGCGTTTCAGCGGATCGTCGTTCAGAAGGTGACCAGCGGTGTCCCCGCCGGACAGGTTCGGTCGGGAGTCGAGTTCGCGTCGAGCGATCCGAAGATTGTTGTCGTCGAGAATGGCGTCGCTCTCCCTAAGGGAAACGGCCAGGCGTTTGTCACGATCAAAGCGAACGGACTGACGGCGGAAACCAAGGTCGTTGTCTCCGGCGTGGACCGGCCGACGGCCTGGAGCTTTCGACACGACGTCCTCCCGATCCTGTCGAAGGCGGGCTGCAACTCCGGAGCGTGCCACGGGGCGCTGGCCGGGAAAGGGGGATTCCGGCTGTCGCTGCACGGCTACGATCCGGTCTCCGACCACTTCACCATCGTCAAGCAGGACCGCGGCCGACGGATCGAGCTGGCTGACCCCGGCCGCAGCCTCCTGATCGCCAAGCCGTCGGGAGCGATCCCCCACAAGGGAGGCGTGCGGTTCGACACGGAATCCGTCAACTACCGGATCCTGGCCGAGTGGATCGCCGCGGGAGCTCCCGCCCCTGCCGAGGCTGATCCGCAGGTGACACGCCTCGAGGTGCTGCCCGAGCGGGCCGTCCTCGAGGAAAAGGACGCCGAGCAGCTCATCGTGCGGGCTCACTTCTCCGACGGTTCCAGCCGCGACGTCACCCCCTGGGTGAAGTGGTCATCAGCAAACGAGGCGGTCGCCCGCGTCGATGGCGATGGCCTAGTATCGATCGTCGGCCACGGGGAGGGAGCGATCGTCGCGTGGTACTCGAGCAAGCTCGTCATCGCCCGGGTGACCGTTCCCTATCCCCAGGAGGTCTCTCCGGCGGCCTTTGCACAGAAGCCGCGGAACATCCTCGACGAGCTGATCGACGCCAAGCTCAAATCTCTCAACATCCCTCCCTCCGCCCCGAGCAGTGACTCGGAGTTCATTCGCCGGGTCTACCTCGACACGATCGGCACGCTGCCAACCTCGGACGAGACTAAGGCCTTCCTCGCCGACTCCACCGCGGACAAGCGGGACAAGCTCATCGACGCCCTGCTCGCCCGGCCGGAGTTCGTCGACTACTGGACCTACCGGACCTCCGACATCCTGATGCTCAACGGCACGCTCCTGCGGCCGGAGGCCCTCAAGGCGTACTACCAGTGGATCCGCAGGAACGTCGAGGCGAATACTCCCTGGGACCAGTTCGTCCGCGAGATCCTTACGGCGACGGGAAGCAGCGTCGAGAACGGGGCGACGAACTTTTACGCCCTGCACCAGGATCCCGAGAACATGACCGAGAATGCCTGCCAGGCGTTCCTCGGGCTGTCGATCGCCTGCGCCAAGTGCCACAACCATCCGCTCGAGAAATGGACCAACGACCAGTACTACTCGATGGCCAACCTCTTCGCTCGCGTCCGCGCGAAAGGCTGGGGAGGCGAGCCTCGCAACGGCGATGGCAAGCGGACCGTGTACGTCTCGGACACGGGCGACCTGATCCAGCCCCGCACCGGCAAGCCCCAGCCGCCGATGCCGCTCGACGGCACGCCGGTCCCGTTCGAAGACACGACGGATCGCCGGATTCACCTGGCGAAGTGGATGACCGCGCCGGAGAACCCGTACTTCGCCCGCTCCATCACGAACCGCATCTGGAAGAACTTCTTCGGAGTCGGCCTCGTCGAGCAGGTGGACGACATGCGGGCCTCGAACCCGGCCAGCAATGAAGAGCTGCTCAACGCGGCGGCGAAGCATCTCGTCGACAACAAGTTCAACCTCAAGGCGCTGATGAAGCTCATCCTGCAGGCGAACGCCTACCAGCGGACGAGCCAGCCTCTTGACGCCAACAAGTCGGAGCAGCGGTTCTACAGCCGCTACTACCCCAGGCGGATCATGGCCGAGGTCATGCACGACGCCGTCTGCCAGGTGGCCGAGGTTCCGAGCGACTTCAACATGATCGCCTTCCCGGGGGCGGACAAACAGAAGACCGACTTCTACCCCAGGGGGACGCGGGCGATTCAGCTCTACGACTCCGCCGTCGACAACTACTTCCTGCAGGCGTTCGGCCGCAACCAGCGGCGGATCACCTGCGAGTGCGAGCGGTCGGACGAGCCGAGCATGGTGCAGGTCCTCCACATCGCCAACGGCGACACGATCAACCTGAAGCTCAAGTCACCCGAAAGCCGGATCGAGAAGCTCATGAAGCTGCAGGCGAGCGGGATGTCTCCCGAGACGCTGATCGACGAAGCCTACCTCTGCACGGTTTCGCGATACCCGACCGCCGCCGAGCGGGCGAACCTCCTGGCGGTCCTGAACCAGACGCCGGAGGCGGAGCAAAGGGCAGCCGTCGAAGACCTCTTCTGGGCGATCCTCAGCAGCCGGGAGTTTCTGTTCAATCATTAGGGGATAGTTGGTAGTGGGTAGGCAGAAGATCCCTCTTGGTACCCACTACCAACTGCTGTCACGATGAGCACAATCATCGATGCCACCATCTCCGAAGCGGCCAGCGTCATCCGGCAGGCCGACGGGATCCTCATCGGCGCCGGCGCAGGGATGGGAGTCGACTCCGGACTCCCGGACTTCCGCGGACCGGAAGGGTTCTGGCGGGCGTATCCCGCATTCCGTGGCCGCCGCTTCGAAGAGATGTCGAACCCGCGGTGGTTCGACGCCGACCCGCGCCTGGCGTGGGGGTTCTTCGGCCACCGGCTGAACCTTTACCGCAATGCCACCCCGCACGAAGGATTCTCGATCCTCCGCCACTGGGGAGGATCGAAGCCGCTTGGCTCGTTCGTCCTCACGAGCAATGTCGATGGCCAGTTCCGGAAGGCCGGCTTCCCGGAGGACCGGATCCTCGAGGTCCACGGGTCGATCCACCATCTGCAGTGCACGGTTCCCTGTCGGCAATGGGCGATCTGGCCTGAGCCGGGCCTCGAGATCGAGGTCGATCCGGAAACGGTCCGGACCGACTCCTTTCTCCCGACCTGTCCGCACTGTGGTTGCCTGGCCCGGCCGAACATCCTGATGTTCATGGACAGCCACTGGGTGCCGCGACGGACCGCTCGCCAGATGGATCAGTACAACCGGTGGCGGCAGAGCGTCGGCAAGAGAACCGTGGCGGTCATCGAACTCGGGGCCGGCACCGCGATTCCCACGATTCGCGGGAAGTGCGAAGCCATGTCCGACCGGGTGATTCGGATCAACCCGCGGGACTGTCGCGGCCCCGACGGGACGATTTTGATCCCGCTCGGTGCGAGGGAGGCGCTCCAGAAAATCGACGAGGCCCTCGGCCGCCTCTGACGATCAGCGCCCCGCCCCGCCCCGCTCCGCGCGGAGTGGTAGCCGGCGAGCGCTCCGTACATCCTCACGCACCCCGCTCCGCGCGGCGGAGGCGGCGGGCGAATCCGAAGAGGATCGCTGCCGCGGCAATGATCCCGGACGTGAGCGCCCAGAATGACTTGCCGAATCCTTCCGATGCGGGATCGACCGCCGGAGTGAGCTCTTCTTCCCACGCGTTGTCAAAGGCCCCGGTCGCCGCCGTCGCGGGCAGCAGCGGTCCGTTCGCCACGGCGAGCGAATCCCCGGTCACCTCCGCCGTGCCCGGCTTCGAGACCACTTCCGGGAGATTCACCGACGGCATGAAGAGCGGCGTCTCGACCTGGGCGGTCCCCGTCGGCACCGTCAGGGATTTCGGGCTCGCGAGCCCTTCCTCGCCGAGGGCCGGAACGACCGGACCCGCGCCGATTCCCGGCGTAAAGTCGTCCGCGTTCGAAATGGCGCTGCTGAGTGCCACGGGCGAGCGATCGGTGTTCCAGGCCGGTTCGCTCCCTTCAGCCCCCGCCAGGTCCGAATGGCTCCAGGCGGCGGGAGTTTTCGCGACCGACTCGCTTCGTGCCGGGACAACGTCCGGCCCCTTCGAGGCAAACGGCTTGCGATCCATCGCGGCGACCGGATCGAGATCGCGGGAGCCCGAGACCGGCTGCACGTTGAGCGGCGCCCGCTTCCCTTCGTCGGCCGGCCGCCAGGCGGCGAACTGATTCGCAGCCTCTTCGAACGTGATCGAACTCTTCCGCTCCCCCTCGCCCGAACGAGAACGACCGGCCACTGCCCGACGGCCCGTCAGGTCCAGCTCACGGTCAATCAGTCGAACGAGATCGGACGGGTGCTCTTCGTCGGCAGCGAAGGAGACTTTCTCCCGCGCGGCGATCCGCTCGGCGAGAAGGGCCGTCCTTTGAGCAGAGAAGAGCTCTCCCTGGGTCAAATGCATCCGCGAAGTCGCCATGAGGCGCTCGACCTGGAAACGCGCCTGTGCGGAAACAGCGGAGGGGCGATCTTCGCGCCGGTTCTCCGTTCGAGCGGATGCCTCATCCCCCGACGTGGCGACTCGCGTCCCCCAGTCACGCGCCGCTGGTTTCCTGGCCGGTGCGTCGCCGGCGTCGAGAGAAGCGACTCCCACGGAATCGCCCCGTGAGGTGGTGTTGCCGGAATCGCGAGCAGACTGGTCCGCCCCTTCATACCAGGCCGAGTCCTTGGCCGGTTGCTGCCGCGAGGCCGGAGCGACGCGCTGCTTTGTTCCCCCGCCGGCCCACGAGGAGCCGGCGATCTGCGACGAGCTGGCAAAACCGTCACGGTCGGCCGGACGACGAGCGACCTCGGCGGTCGCAGCCGGGCGGGTGGCCGTGACGGGAATGTCGGGCGCTTCAAGAGCGGCACGGCCCCGGGCCACCGCTTCGAGCGAAGTGGCCGAGGACCTCGGCGGGGCGGCAGCAAGCCCCGACCGGTCGACCGCCACGGGCCCGGCGGAGCGAGGCGCCTCTTTTGCGTCGGAAGCGATCGTCGCCTTCCCGGAGGCACCCGCCTTCTCAGCAGGCTTGCCGCTGGTCCCGGCGAGCGCCTCTTCGCGCTTCTTCGCTTCGTCCCGGTCCTTGGCGTCGGCGGCCGCCTTTCCCGACAGATCGGGAAGACGAAACACCGACCCCGGCTTCGAACAGCCGTGCATCGCCAGTGCAGCAGTAATGGACAGCAAGCTTGCGGTGGCGCGCGGCCACCGAAACGCGCACAAATTGCGGCGCATAGGTCGTTCCCCCCTATAGAGACCTGTCTTAATTTATCGACGGTTCTGAATGCTCCGCGTGAGCCAATCCGCTCGACTCTTCCGTCTTTGCCGTGCGATAGGGCGGCGGTGGAGTCGTTCACACCGAGCGGATCCCCGTGCCGGAGGACCGATCGGTCCGGAGAACCCGTTGGCGGCGTGCTCACCTCTGACTCCGCGGGACCGTCGAGCAGCCGCCATCCGAGCGGATGCCACTCGGCCGTGACGACCCGCTCCAGCGAATGGACGCTCAGGACGAATTGCCTAAACTTCAACCATTGTTGATCCGTCTTCGAAGCTGGCAGGACTGATTCCGAGCCGCTGCTTCGTGTCGCACTGAACGGAACACGTCATGCCTTGTTGCGCCCGCTGGTTGTTCGCTCTCACGCTGCTGCTGCTTTCTCCCGCGTCCCTGCGGGCGCAAGCCACTCCCGCCGGTTCGAAGCTCGAGCTCCGGAAGGGGGATCACGTCTGCCTGATCGGCAACACAATGGCCGAGCGGCTGCAGCACGACGCCTGGTTCGAAGCGATGTTCCAGGCACGCTTCCCCGAACACGAGCTGGTATTTCGCAACCTCGGGTTTTCCGGGGACGAGATCAACCACCGGATCCGCTCCTCGAACTTCGGCTCGCCGGATGAGTGGCTGAAGCGGTGTGAGGCGGACGTGATCTTCGCCTTCTTCGGCTACAACGAAAGCTGGAAGGGGGAGGCGGGCCTGCCCGGCTTCAAGCAGGAGCTCGACAGCTGGATCAAGCACACGCTCGGGCAGAAGTACAACGGTGAGTCGGCGCCGCGGATCGTCGTCGTCGGGCCAGCCCTGATGCTGGAAAAGCCGAACGAAGCTCACGCCCCGGACCGGGCCGCCATCAACCAGCGTCTCCGGCTCTACACCGCGGCGATGGGTGAAGTCTGCAGCGCGGCCGGGGTCACTTTCGTCGACCTCACCAACCTGCAGTTCGGGGCCAGGCCACCTCTCGAGTCGTCGGCGGCACCTCATACCGACGCCCGTGACGAAGCGACCATCAATGGCGTGCATGCCACCAGTGCGGGAAACATGTGGATCAGCCGTGAGATCGGCCGGAAGCTGTGGGGCGATGCTCCGGCCCCGAAGCAATCGGACGAAGACGCCAGGCGGCTCTCCGACGCCATCAAGGACAAGGACTTCCACTGGTTCCAGCGATACCGCACGACCGACGGGTACTCGATCTACGGCGGCCGGGCGGACCTCGTCTTCCAGCCGGACGGCCAGACGAACCGGGTCGTCATGGAACGGGAGATGAAGATTCTCGACCAGATGACCGCACTCCGCGACAAACGGATCTGGCTCGCCGCCCAGGGGAAGGACTTCCGGGTCGATGACAACCAGACCGACCCGTTCATCCCGGTGAAGACGAACAAGCCGGGGGCCGGTCCGAACGGAGCGCACCTTTTCCTGGATGCCGGGGAGGAAGCGATCGCGAAGATGACCGTCCACAAGGGGATGAAGGTCAACCTCTTCGCCGCCGAGAAGGAATTCCCGGAGCTCATCAGCCCGGTCCAGACCGCCTTCGACACCAGGGGACGGATGTGGGTCGCCACCTGGCCGACCTATCCGCACTGGAAGCCGAAAGACCCGATGAACGACCGGCTGATCATCCTCGAAGACACCGACGGCGACGGGAAGGCGGACGTCTCGAAGACCTTCGCGGACGACCTTCATAACCCGACGGGGTTCGAGTTCTACGGCGGGGGCGTCTTCGTCGCGATGGCCCCCGATCTCCTGTTCCTCAAGGACACCGACGGCGATGACAAGGCGGACGTCCGCATTCGCGTCCTGAACGGTCTCGACTCGGCCGACACGCATCACACGTCCAGCAGCTTCGCGCTCGACCCGGGCGGGGCGCTCTACTTCCAGGAAGGGACGTTCCACCAGACGCAGGTGGAGACCGCCTGGGGACCGACGGTCCGCTCGTCGAACGCCGGTGTCTTCCGCTATGAGCCCCGGACGCAGAAGTTCAGCGTCTACGCCGCCTACGGATTCGCAAATCCGCACGGCCACGTCTGGACCCGCTGGGGAGACGACATCGTCCACGACGGCACGGGTGCGAACCCGTACCACGGCGCCGTCTTCAGCAGCCACATGGAGTATCCCAACAAGCACGGCGGCGCGCCGCAGGTCTATCAGCAGCGGACGCGGCCCTGCTCGGGAACCGAGATCCTCAGCGGCAATCACTTCCCCGAGGAGCTCCGCGGCAACCTGCTGGTCTGCAACGTCATCGGCTTCCAGGGGATCCTGCAGTACGAGCTGTCGCAGAAGGGTTCGACCCTCTCCGGCAAGGAGGTCGAGCCGATCGTCTTCTCGAGCGATCCCAACTTCCGCCCGGCCGACCTCGAGATCGGTGCGGATGGTGCCCTGTACTTCACCGACTGGCACAACCCGATCATCGGCCACATGCAGCACAACCTCCGGGATCCGAGCCGGAACAAGGTGTACGGCCGCGTCTACCGCGTGACGTACGAATGCCGCGAGCTGGTGAAGCCCGCGAACATCGCCGGCGCGCCGCTCGCCGCCCACGGGAA
>JAEYWB010000401.1 GCA_023429275.1 Planctomycetota bacterium | reverse complement strand
GTCTGCGGCAGGCCGAGCTTCGGAGACGAAGGCTTCGATTCCTTCGGCTCTTCGGGCTCTTTCGGCTTCGGCTGGTTGTGTGACGATTCGATATCGACGATCGACGGAACCTTCGTGTCCGGCTTCTTCTCATCGCTCCCCTTCTTCGGGTCTCCACCCTGCGAGCCGGTCCGGATCTGGCCCGCCATCGGGGCCTTGTTGCTCGGAGTGTTCTGCGCGAGCTGCGGCGAGTTGGCGGCTTCCTTGAGAAGGTCCGCCACCGAGGGCATGCGGTTGGCCGAAATGTCCTTCATCACCTGGAGCATCTCGGCCCACTTCTCGAGGTGACCGACACCGATCTCGGGATTCCGCATTGCCTGCTGGATCAGCTCACCGCCCGAGCCGACCAGGGCATTGAGCCGCCGGCCATTGGCCCGCTCAGCCGCGGCCTGGCCTTCGATCCGCTTCCGGTTCTCCGGCAGGTCGAGCTCTTCAGCCGCCATATCCCGGATCGCCTTGTTCGTTTCATGCAGCTGCATTTCGCGGTCGCGAACTTCGAGCGACTGGCGATGCCACCGGCTGAGCTGGGCCGTCACCCAGATCGCATGCTGCTCGGCGTTCATGATGTCGAAGACGCTCGGGGGCGAGTAAACCCGCTCGCGGCCCGGCAGGTAGTCCTCAACGAAGATCCGGACGCGGACCGGCTGCGGCTCGATGCCAAGCGCCGTGGCCGAAAAGGTCGCCGTCAGCTCCATGAGCTCCGCTTCGGGTCCGCCCGCTCCGACGAGCTTCTCCCCCCTGGCAGGCTTCGCCATCGTCGGGTCGATTCCTTCCCACTGGATGCCGACTCGCTTCACGCCGAAGTCGTCCCGGCCGCGAATCTGGAAGGTGAGCACCTCCGAGTCGAGCAGCACCTTCTGACGCGGCAGGTTCTCGCAGATGACGCTGGGGGCTTCGTCTTCCGTCCCGGTCACATTCAGCTTGAACGGCTCTTTGCCGCTCAGGCCGAAGTGGTCACGCCACTCGAGCTGGATTTCTTTCGGGTCGGCAACGGGAAGCTCGCTGCTGGTGAATGACTTGCCTTCAGGCACGCGCGGTTCGGCGTTGACGCTGGCCGTCGCGAGTTCGCGAGAGGCGGTTGCCTTGAACACCGCCTGGCTGCCCTTGACCATCGTCATCGCGCCGCCGCGGATTTCGCGCTGGACGGGAGCGGTCCGCTCGAGGTACTTCGGCAGGATGGCGGTCGCCGCCAGGCCGCTCAGTTCCGGGCGGAGCATCGGCTCGACCTGCATCTCGCCGCGGTAGTCGCCGATCCGGACGGCAACGTTTGCCGTCGCAAGCTGTCCCGGCACTTCGAAGGCGTACTCGCCATCCTTGAGAGCCGCCTGGATCGGAAGACCGTCAAGCAGGATCTCGCCACTCTCGGGTCGCCACTCCGACGACTCCGCGAGTTTGAGCCGCATCGTGAACGGCTCACCGTGCGCAACGACCATCTTCGACGGGGGAGCATCCAGAGCCGCGAAGGTATAGCGGGGAATCGCCTTCCACGGGGTCAGCAGTCGCGCCCAGGCATTCCGCGCGGCGGCGGGGGTGAAGGCCAGCAGTGCGATGCCGGCCGCGAGGGCTGCGATCGCGAGGCCCGCCCGCTGGCGGTGTTTCGGATTCGGAACGGCATCCGAGAAATCACGCTTCTCAGCCGTCTCGGAGACCTGGTGAATGGCCGCCTGAACGAGGGCCAGCGACCGGGCCTGTTCCGTCTCGCTGTGAGCGAGCTCGATGATCCCGAGGAGCTGGTCGCCGACGCTCGGATGCTTTCGAGTCAGAAGCCGGGCAAGCTGTTCGAGCTTCCGCTGACTCCAGACCCAGCGGTGCAGGGCAAAGGGAATGAGGGCGAACGCGAGGATCGTTCCGGCGAAGAGCGCCATCCGCACTCCGCGCGGAGTGTCGAAGACCCGGTCGAGACAGTAAGTCACGAGGAACGCGGCGAGCACGCCGATGGCCGCGCCGGCCACCGCTTCAATGAGCTTGATCGTCCAGACCCGCTTCCTGAAGGCGAGCAGTTTCGCCAGGAGGGACTGCGGAATCTCCAGCTGGTGGGCACCATTCGAAGCGGCAGAGGGGGCGATCTGCATGGCCACAATCCTTTGACTCACGGGGACGGACGAACGCCATGGACCAGTGAAGATACGGTCGGCAGGTTGAGCGGGACGCCGGGACCGGCCGGCATCTTACCAGCCCCGATCCCGAACGCCGCAACTGGAATCCTGTATTTCATATTAAACCCACGACCTTCCGTCCGATCCAGAAGGCAGCCAGTAACACCACAACGAGTCCGCAGACGAGCGGATGACTCCAGATCTGAAGACGCCGGACGGAGGGGGGAGGGAGAGGCAATTCCGCCAGCATTCGCACGATTTCGCTGATTTTCGACGCCTCGACCGACTGCCCGCGGGTCACCCGGGCAATTTCCTCCAGAACTTCCGGCCGGGCCGGCTTCCCGACGAGCTCCCGGCTGGCCCCCTGGACGAAGAACGTCGCCTGGAGGCTGGTCCCGGTCTGTTTGCAAGCAAGCGTCACGTCGTGCTGGCCGGCCTCTTCCGGAACGTACTGCCCCTGGAAGACGCCCCACTCCTCGCCGGCCGACAGAAGTTTCACGGTTTCGGACTTCCCCGAGGGGGCAACGATCCGGGCAGTGACATCCCCCTTGCTGAGGGGCTCGCCGCTCTTCTCCATCACGTGAGCGTTGAGGGCGATAGTCTGCCTGAGCTGCGGCTGGTCCGGCGAGTAAAAGAGCCGCATCGTCTCCCCCTTCGCCATGTTCCGCTGGTAGGCCATCCAGCGGACGACCTGCCCCCAGAAGCGGTAGTGGTACTTGTCCTCGACCCCCTTGCGCCAACGCCAGGCGCCGTCGGTCCCCATGAATAGGATCTTTCCCGCGCCGAACGTGCGGGTCACCAGGAGCGGCAGGCGGCCGTGCTCGTTCGAGGCATCCCGATGAACCGCGAGGACCTCGGCCCCCGCCTTGGCCCGGATGACCGGTGCATGCCACTGGAATCCCGGAAGGTCTTCCCACACGAGAGCGTTGTCGTCCTGGGAGTCCGCGAGCTTGGTCAGGAGGCTCCGGCGTCCGAGTTCCGTCAGCTCGAAGTGTCCCGCCGTTCGCGATCCCCAGCCCCCGGGCTGTCCGGGGTCCTGAACGACCGGGATCAGATCGGCCAGAGGACTCTCCTCAAGGCTCGCCTCGCGGCCGTAGAGTCCCGGCATGAAGACGAGTCCGCTCGCCTGCTGCTCGACGAGTCCGCGGAGCAGGCGGCATTGCTCTTCGGTCAGCTGGCCATCCTCAAGGCCGACATCCCCGAGGAAAACGACATCGTACTTCGACAGCTCTTCAATGCCGGCAGGGAACTGCTTGAGGTAGTCTTTATTCCCGCCGCCAACCTTGCCGAGGCCCGGATGGAACAGGAGGCACGAGACTTCGACGCCGGGGTCGCGCGACAGGGCATTCCTCAGATAGCGGTACTCCCACCGCGGGTAGGACTCGACGACGAGGACCTTGAGTTTCTCCTGCCGGATGGCGATCGGCGCGGAGAGCGAGTTGTTGTCGGGGATCGTCTCATCCGGATGACGGGGGATCTCGAGAGTGGCGGTAAAGTCGCCGGTCGACTGCGGCTTCCAGACGATCGAGTCGGTCGTCCGCCCCATCGCGGCAACGCGGATGTCCTTCGTCACAACTTCACCGTCCGACCCCCGGAGGGTCACCGTCGTGACATATTCCCGTGGGAGGGCGCTCTCGATCGTGAACGGGATACGGACCGCCTTGCCGGCGATTCCGAACGTCGGCAGGTCGAAAGCGAGCAGTTCGACATCGGGCAGCCGCTGCGGGCTGCCGGTCGGAACGGTGAAGACCGGAATTCCCTTCATCCGCAGCTTCGAAGCCGCCTGGACGGGCGGGGGGCCTTCATTCCAGTCCCCGTCGGAGATGAGGACGACGCCGAGCAGGTTCTTCACCCCTTCGGCAGCGTCCGCGAGAGGCTGATAGAGGTCCGAGCCACTGCCGGCCTTCGCTGTCGAAAAGGGTTGAATGACAACCTGCAGCTTCTCGTCAAGCTCGCTCCAGGTCGCGGCCTGGGTCAGAGGCGCGATCGCCTCGGCCCGGGAGAGGGGAGGGCTGCCGGTCGAGCGGCCGGAGACGACGTCCCGTGTCTCCATGCTCTTCGACTCGTCCCACAGGACGGCGATCGAAGGTCTCTCTTCCGGCCGGAACTCCTCGACCCACTCCGGCTGGTTGAACAGGATGGCGATCAGGCAGACGATGACGAACCGCAGCAGTTCGAGCAGACCGTGGCCGCGGTGGTAGCCGCTGCGCCGCCAGGCGTACCAGCAGAGGCCGGCCGTCACCGCGACGACGACGAGCGAAACCGCGATGGAGCCGGGGGTGCCGAGGAACGTGAGTTTCTGGGACGTGTTCATGCTGCGGCCCTCCCGCCTGCCGGGGCCAGTGAGGGGGCAGGGGCCCCGCTGCCTGGTTGCGGCAGCCGCGGGATGCAAAGCGCCGCTTCGACGATCAGGGCGGCCATCATGCACGCAAGGAACAATCGCCAGATCTCTTCGATCAGGCTCGATCGACTCCCCGCCCGGTCATCGACCCGGTCGAAGTCGAGCCCCTGGAAGAGCGGCGCGAGTCGTGCGTCGGTGACGACGGCGACGCGGTCCTCCGCTTCGCTTCGGTTGACCGCCAGCAACTTGTCACCCGACTGATAAACACCCGCCTCGACGGCGTAAGCGGTCGAGAGGGCGTCGGAGTCTCCTCCAAGCCTCTGCCAGTCTCCGGTCGAGGAGACCGGGACTTCTCCGGCAACAAGCTGCCGCGTGTTGCCGAGGACGGATGCTCCCGAGGCGAGCGCCCGCTGGATCATGACATAGAGGACGACTCCGTCCCGCGCGAGCGACGAATCCTTGCCTTGTGTTGTCGTCGCACAGAACGCGGCGTTTCTCTGGGCGACCGATCGGGCGAGGAGCGTCGAGCCGTCCTGCAATGCCGCCAGTGGGGTCGATTCCCCTTCCACCTCGCAGAACCGCGTCACCTCAAGCTGACCGACGGGGAGCGCTGTTCCGCTCTGGCTGTGAGCCAGGAGATCCTGGTCTCCCATCCAGGTGGAGATCGGGAGGCCATCGGGCCGTTCCTTCAGTCCTTCCAGCGGAGGCCGGCGAACTCGTCGTCCGTCGGCGCGGGGGGAGGGAGGAAGATCGCCTGGCCACCGCGGTTGCAGAACCCCTGCACGGTCCTGGCGAGATCGTCAGTCGGCAGCGGGGCCTGCCAGAGGAGGAGCGCGACGTTTTCCCATTCGACTCCCGCGAGTTGATCGGTCGTGAGGACTTCCGCCTCGCAGCGTGTGGCCGGATCGGGACTGATGGAAGCGGCCAGGACGAGAGGCCGGACGGTCGCGGGGTCGTCCGCGACAATGATCGTCTTTCGCGGAGTCGGCTGGTCGAAGACGAAGAAAAACTCGTTGTCGGCCGCGTTCGCATCCGCCGGGATGGAGACCTTCCCCCACCCGCGGACCTGGGCCCGCTCGATCGGGATGGAGTGATCCTTGAGCTCACCCTCGTTCCCGCGGAGCTCGACGCCGATCTCGGATCGGGCCCCTTCGATCTCGAGCTGCACCGGGATGGTCACCACCCCTTCCGTCGTCGCGGTCTGGTCGATGCGGAGCGACAGAAGGAGCTCGGCTCCTCCCGCGTTCTCGATGCGGCGCACGCCGGTCACGCGGATCGAGCGATTCTCGGGAGCGACGTCGGGATAGGCCAGGAGGTGAAACCGGACACCCTGCGAGAGCTCGAGGAACGATTCCCTGAGTGTCTGCCAGCGGCCGTTGTCGGCGTTCCAGTCGTTCTGACGGAGATCGGAGGCGATCCAGATCTCGGTCCGGCTCGGCTTGTTCGCCTGGATATATTCGTAGGCGGTCTGCAGCAGGGTCGGAAGGTCGGCGGACGCGCTGACTCCGCTGGTCTCGGGGAGCGCCTCGAGGGCCTTGGGGGACTCGATATCGATCGGACGATTGTTCGCGCTGTCGATCACGACCCAGCGGCCAGAGCCGAGGAGACTGAGCGACTGCACGAGCTGCCGCTTGCCGGAGTCGAGCTTCGACATCGCCCCGGTCCCCTGCTGCATGCTGGGGGAGCGGTCGACGAGGATCAGCGTCGTGTCGGCCCGGCCCCCTGCCGCCAGCCCGAGGAAGCCGCTCGCGAG
>JAEYWB010000396.1 GCA_023429275.1 Planctomycetota bacterium | reverse complement strand
CCCTGGACGACCGCCTCGCTCCCCGGAACCGCCCCCGCGGGCGGCCGGCGATGTACCAGAGCTGGCGGAACCTGCTCTTCCTCCACTGGCGGTATGATCCGGAGGTCATCCAGCGAACCCTTCCGGAGGGGCTGACGGTCGATACCTGTGGTGGCGCGGCCTGGGTCGGGATCGTTCCGTTCTACATGCGGAACATCCGTCCGTGGTGGTTTCCGACCGTTCCGGGCGTCTCGAACTTTCTCGAAGTCAACCTCCGGACGTACGTCTACGACCGTCACGGAACGCCCGGCGTCTGGTTCTACTCGCTCGACGCCAACCAGGGCCTCGCGGTCCGCTGGGGGCGAAGTCTCTTCTCCCTCCCCTACTGGCCGAGCCGGATGACCGCCGTCGAGAATCTTGAGGGGGAGATCGACTTCCGGGCGCACCGGTTCGGGACCGAGCCTTCGTTGGCGACGCGATTCCGGTACCGTCCGGCGAGTCCAAGACGTGTCGCCGCACCGGGGACGCTCGAGTTCTTTCTCGTCGAGCGGTACATCCTCTTCGCCCGCGGACGCCGCGGGGGACTCTTCTCGGGACAGGTCTACCATCCGCCGTACGAGTTCTCCGATGCGGACGTTCCAGAGTGGGACGACCATCTCATCACGATCTCGACCGACGGCCTTCCCGCGCCGGGTCGACCGTTCGATCACGCGCTGGTCTCCCCCGGAGTCGATGTCGATGTCTTCCCGCTGCTGTCAGTAACGTGAAGCTTTGGCCGCCGGGGTCCGGTCGCGAACCCTGTTTGCGAGCATCGGAGATCACAAACCCGGAGCGTTCGAACCTGTTCCGACTCTCGGAAGAACAATCGGACCGAGATCTGGATCGATATTCAGCCGCAGGAGGTATCCGGTCTTCAAGCTCTCCAGATAGAGCGTACCCCAGGTTGAACATGCTCCCTTTTTCTTCGCCGGTGACTCCAGAGAGATCATCGGCATGTCCGACGCATTCGTCGTGAGTCTCCATCGCCCGGCTTCGACATCACGCCCGATCACCTCGGTCAAAATGAACCCTGTCGGCCCGCCGGAGCGAATAGCCAGGGGACCGGTCGATGTGAATGTCCCATCCTTGTGAAGGGTCATCACACCGTCACCGTCGACGTACCATCCCTGCTTCTTCAATTCACCGCGAGCATTGTCGTCAAACCCGTAGCTGCCGAGGATGTCGTGGACACTGAGAGGAGCCGCAGGCCGCGAAAGCAGGAAGAGGCTCGCGACGAGCCCGCCCAGGACCGCGACAGGAAGACGCACGCTGCGGATCATCCCTTTCCCTCCGGTGGACAAATTCTGTTGCAGGCGGATGGCCCAATACCGGGGAAGGAACCGGCGGACGCCCGTGAGAACGCCTACGACCAGATCTGAACGGCTCTAATGCCCGTCCCGCCCGCCGCCGGAGCGAATTCGGGCGGCAAGAGGGGTTGGCGGGTACCCCTGGTATCCCATGCTCCAGGCGGCCAGGAGGGCGAGGGCCGCTCCCCCTTCGATCAACCGTGTCAACGTGTCATGGTAGCCAGCGGTTCCGTTCGCGATCGTCGGCAGCGCCGCCGAAGCGAACCCGAGGATCATCGCCACTGCCGCCGCCGCCAGCGAACGGCCGAAGAGCAGGCTCAGCCCGACACCGCACTCCAGCCCGCCGAGAACGCCTAAATAGAACTGGGCCCGTTCCGGCGAGAGGTTCGCCAGCCGGAGCCGCGCGGATCCCCGGACGAGCATCTCGGCGAGAGGGGAGCTCTTTCCGGAGTGATGAATCAGCAGCAAGCCGCCGGCGATGAACGTCGCCGCGAGAGCGAGGCGGAGGAGGCCGATCGCCATCTCGTACCGGGTGATCGTGAACTTGAGGCTCGGCGGCCAGAAGTCGACAAGCAGCAGCGTGATCGGGGCCATCCAGCGAATGGCGTCCTGGGCCGGCTCGAGCTGCGGAATGTTTCCAAACCCTGTCAGGACCGCCGCGACGGGCTGCGCGAGCATCCAGCAGGAAATCGCGACCAGCAGAGGCCAGAGGGGACGGATGAGCGTCGCAAAGCCGCAGATCAGGAGCGCCCAGGCGACGCTCTGATCGAGGACCGAAGCGGCGCTCGCGGGGAGCGAAAAGTCCTGCTGCAGGAGGCGATTGAGGGAAGTGGGCCGTCCGGAGACAAGCCGGCTGACGGCGGCCCCCCAGCACTCGAGAGCAACGAAGATCCGCAGGGTCGCCTGCACGACGGTCAGGCCGCGGATCGGAGGATCGATGTACGGCATTCCGGCCGCGCGGTCTCTGCCCACCATGGCACGCTCAAACGAGGGTCGCGAACAGTCGTATTGGACCTGATTCCGCGAATCTTGAGAACGGCAGGTGGGTGATCGAGACGGAGGCGGCATGGTTCTTCACGGATAGCCACTCGCCTCGAACGGACCGGTTGAGAGACGAGACCGGATCGAGCGAGGCTGATGCATCCTGGCGTCAGATTCGACAATCACTCCGGCCGCGAAACCGCCAGTCTCGCCCCCCCCTTGGCGTGGGGCGAGTCTCACCGGGCACGAGAACGGGCCGGGGCATCAGGTCCTCATGTCCGACCTCGACAGCGGCGACATCGTCTGGACCGCAGCCCGCGACGGACGCGGCGGACTGCCCGAGCCGTTTGGCGTTCGAATCTCTCCGGACGGCAAGCTCGTGGCGTGGTGCGTTCTCGGCCAGATTCGCGTCGTCGATGCCGCGAACGGCGAAGAGGTCCGGACGCTCGAACTGGCCGACTGACTGGCCAGCAGCGGGGGCATCGGAGATCGCCACACGCTGATGGGTTCGAGAGATTCAACCGGTGCGGACTCGTCTTTTCTGCTTGAGTCCATAAAACACTT
>JAEYWB010000302.1 GCA_023429275.1 Planctomycetota bacterium | reverse complement strand
CACCCTCTCCGGGGGGGCCGCCCGCCGCCCCCGCGGGCGGCGGCGGAAGCCTGCGGGCCGAGACGGATCCTCGCCCGTCTGAAGATCGGTCTACTTCACTCGCACGAGCTTCATGATCCGGCCCGACACGTTCCAGTCCTGGACATAGAGGTTCCCCTCGTTGTCCCAGTACGAGCCGTGTGTTCCGCTGAAGATCCCTTCCTTCCAGTCTTCCTGCTTGATGCCGTGGGCTCCCCCCTTGGCCGGGTCGGGATTGAATCCGAGAACCGACATGATGGTGTTGTTCTTGTTGAGGATCACGACCCGTCCCTGCAGGTCCGGTACCGAGACGTAATCTCCCTGGATTGCCGCGGACGTCGGCATGCCGAGGCCCGTGACGACCTCCTCGAGGAAGTTGCCGTCGAGGTCGTAGTGGACGATCCGGCCTTTCGGCTGGTGGTTGCGGTCGCAGATCAGGAGGCGGTTCGGCTCATAGCGGGTGTCGAGCACCATGCCGTGGGCGGTATTGAACTGCTTGAGGCCGTTCCCCTTTTCTCCAAAGTGCTTCTTGTACTTGCCGGTCTTGTCGAAGATGAAGATGTGGTTGCTGGCGTACCCGTCCGACAGATAGATGTCGTCGTTCTTCGCGACGACGATCGCCGTCGGATTGAACTTCGTGAGCTTGAGGCCCGACTCCTCGGGGAAGGGGAGCTTCAGGACGATGTCGCCGTTCTCGGCGTTGAACTTGACCCCCTCGGCGTTGGCATTGCGGGCGCCGTAGAGGAACTCCTTGCCGTCCTCCTCGCGGATCTTGAGGTCGTGGATCCGGGCGTATTTGTCGCCGACGAACCGCCGGATCACCTTGCCATCCGGCGAGAAGACAAAGACGCCGATATCGGCACTCGTGTAGATGTTTCCCGCCTTGTCGACGACCACCCCGCCGTGCGTCGCGCCGAGGACCGACTTGCCATCTTCCCCGAGTCCCCAGCCGGGAACGGTATCGAACGTCATGATCCCGCAACCCATCCGGACCGGCTGAACGGGGGAGCCCGCGGATGCCGAGACGGCCATTCCGAGCAGGAGCGCGAAAGCACAGAAGAGCGAGCGGCAATTCATGAGAGAGTCCTGGAAACCGATGGAGCGTCCGGCCGGCACCTGCTTCGGGTCTGAGGCCACCTGCAAGTGCGGCGTGTCAAAGCGATCCAGAGTATCCAGTAGGCCCTGCGGCATTTCAACCGGCGCTGATGCGTTCGGGCGCGAGCAGCTCTGAAGAGAGACGTGTGAGCCCACAAAACACGACCGCCTCGGTTGAGCAGGCTCAACGGAGGCGGTGTTCGCGTTGAAGTCGGGTGCCGCCTTCAGTGGGCAGCGAGGTCGACCTTCCCGTGGATCTTGGGGTCGCTCTCGACGTCCGGAGTCGTACCGCTGAGGTAGGCTCTCCCCGCTTCGATCAGATATTTGATCCCGGAGAGGCCGCTGTTGTCCCAGTACTCGCCACGGAGGATGTGGATCCGAAGCAGTGTCAGCTCGGGATCGTCCCGACCACCGGGGAACCAGGTCTTCCAGGATTCGTCCCAGAGCTCGTCGATCTTGCTGCGATCGTCGACCGGCATCGCCCGACCGCTGATGGAAACGAACTGCAGGTCGGACTGCAGTGACAGGTTGACGTCATGGTCCTGGGCCACTTCGTCCATCTTCGGCGAGTGTCGCTGCGTCATCAGCCAGATCGATCCATCGTCCTCGACATCGGCGATGACCATCGGCCGCGATCTCAACTCACCGGCAGGCGCGCGGGTCACAAGCATGGCGGTCGTGAAATCGGCGAGGAGTTCTTTCAGCTTGGCATCCGGTTCGGTGGCCATGATTCGACCTCATGGTTCAGGGAGAACTGTGTGACGGGGCTGGAACCAGACCGGGCAAATGCCGGGCCATAGACCGTCGCAAGTGGGCTCGTCCGGAGAGCGCCCACGAGAGCCGAAAGAAAATGCTTCACGGTGTCAGCCGGGCGGCCACCGCGTTCATCGACCGCTCGAAAGGCGTTGCAGAATGGAAAAGCCGACCCGCATCAGATCTCAGATCAGTTCCGCGATCGGGCGTCCGTTGTCCTCGACGATAAACCTCGGCCGGCCCCGATCATCCTCGTAGGTGGCGTCGAGCGGGACCCCCATGTGGTGATAGATCGTCGCCGCGAGGTCGCCCGGCGTCACCGGGCGGGAAGCGATCGTCCCCCCCTGTGGATCGGTGCTGCCGATCGTCTGCCCGTGACGCAGGCCGCCTCCCGCGAGGCACATCGACATCACTTCCGGCCAGTGGTCGCGGCCGTCCGTGCTTCCCTGGGTTCCCATGTTGGGAGTCCGTCCGAACTCTCCCATGGCGATGACGAGCGTCTTGTCCAGGAGCCCGCGCTCGGCCAGGTCGCTGACGAGCGTCGTGAGCAGGTGGTCGAACAGTGGCAGGAGCGGGGCGAGGCCTTTCGAGATCCCGCCGTACGGGGGGATGTTGTCGCCGTGGGTGTCCCAGGTTCCTGAGGCTCCGTGGTAGCTGAGGTCGATCGTGACGAAGCTCGAGCCCGCTTCGACCAGCCTTCGGGCGAGGAGGGCCTGCTGGCACCACAGGTGTTTGCCGTACCGGTCGCGGGACTCGGCCGGCTCGCGGGAGATGTCGAAGGCCTGCTGCGCCTGCCGGCCGACGAGCATCTCGAGCGCCTGCTGCTGGTAGACGTCTCCCGCCTCCATGATCCCCGACTGGTCGAGATTGGCCCGCATCCGGTCGAAGTCGCGGGCGAGCATCCTGCGGTCCTCGAGCCGCTCGACGGAGACCCCGCTCGAAAGGCGGAAAATGTCCGCGCCGGTCATCTGGCCGGTATCGACGCCGACATCGGTGTAAACGGGGAGCCGCGAGGCGGTGTTCGCGAGGAACGGGTCGTACTGTTTGCCGAGCCAGCCGGCGTAGGCAACGTGCGACCGGGACTTCTGGAAGGCGACATAGGCGGGCATCGAGCCCCCCTTCTGCCCGCGGTGCTTCGCGATGATCGACCCGAAGCTCGGGTAGTGGTCACCGAAGGGATTCGTCCGCGGCGCGGCCTCGCGGTTGCCGGTCTGCATCACCTTGTTCGGCTCGTGGTTGCTCCCCTTGCAGTCGACGGAGCGGATCACCGTCATCCGGTCGAGCATGGAGGCGATCTTCGGCAGATGCTCGCAGATGACGACGCCGGGCTGCTTCGTCGAAATGACCGAGAACGGGCCGCGATTGTTCCAGGGCCGCTGGGGCTTCGGATCCCACGTGTCGATATGGCTCGGTCCCCCGGCCATCCAGAGGAGAATGACGCTCTTGCCCGAGGCGTCCCTCAGGCCGCCGTTTGCGCGCTTCTCAAGAAGACGCGGGAGGCTGAGGCCCCCAATCCCGGCCAGCCCGACCTTGAGCATGTTGCGGCGCGATTGAAGCGTCAGACCGTCCGCCGTCCTTCCGCGAAGAAAGCCCCACGGATGGCGCGATGCTGCATTGGTCATGGCGGAAGATCTTCCAGGAACACATCAGCGCGAGCTGATCAGACTGTAATGTTCTGGAGCGTCGCCGGTAAAGACTGGACTCCGTCGTTCTCGCACTCTGTGAGGAGTCCGGCAGCCCTGTCTCGCTCCGCGACGCTGCGGCCGCTGGTCTTTCGCGGCAGCGTCCGCCACCATCAGGACTTCCCTGACTCCCTTCGGAGACTTCATCGATGTCGCGCTCGATCGATCGTCGCCAGTTCCTGTCCGGTTCCTCTGCAGCGGCTGCGGGTCTCCTGACCGCCGGCTTCACCGCCACGACGCGGGGCTTTCACGCCAATGAGACGTTGAACGTCGGATGTATCGGCACCGGGGGCCGCTGTCGCCGGCTGATGCAGGACCTTCGGAACATTCCCGGCGTCAGGATCGTCGCCGTCAGCGACGTGTGGGACGCCGCAATGGCCGAGGGGAAGAAGCTCGCCGATCCCTCCGCCGCCGAGTTCAAGGACTTTCGCGAACTTCTGGACCGCAAAGAGATCGACGCCGTCGTCATCGGCTCGCCGGACCACTGGCATGTCCCGATGACGGTGGCAGCCTGCGAAGCGGGTAAGGACGTGTATGTCGAGAAGCCGCTGACGCATGATCTCGCGGAGGGGGAGGCTGTGATCCGGGCCCAGAACGACCACAAGCGGATCGTGCAGGTCGGAACCCAGCAGCGGAGCATGCCGCACATCCAGGAGGCGTACGAGCTCATCAAGGGGGGCAAGCTCGGGGAGATTCACAAGGTCCATCTCTCGTGGAACCGGAACACGGCGCGGTGGAAGCGGACGCCGCTCAACATCGATCCGAAGAGTGTTGACTGGAAGAAGTTCCTCGGGAACGCACGGGCGCAGGAGTTCGACGAGTACCGCTTCCGCAACTGGCGGTGGTTCTGGGATTTCGGCGGCGGGATCTTCACGGACCTGATGGTCCACTGGATCGACGTCGTCCACTGG
>JAEYWB010000175.1 GCA_023429275.1 Planctomycetota bacterium | reverse complement strand
CGACGAAACGCTAGTCATCTGGGGAGGAGAGTTCGGCCGCACCCCGATGAGCGAAAAAGGGGATGGGCGGGACCACAATCCGACCGGGTTCACAATGTGGATGGCGGGGGGCGGCGTTCAGGGAGGGCAGACGATTGGAGCGACCGACGATCTCGGCTTCCACGCCGTCGAGGACCGGCTGCACGTCCACGACCTGCATGCGACGGTGCTTCACCTTCTCGGCGTCGACAACATGGCGCTGACGTACATTCACAAGGGCCGTCCCGAACGGCCGACGCAGAATGAGGGAGAGGCGTACCGGAAGATCACGGGCCGCACCTACATGGGCCGCATCTAGTAGTGCCAGTCCTTTTGAAGGTGGCGAAGCGGTGCGGCTCGCTCTGGTCAATGCCTGGCAGCAGGGGACCTGGCGGCCTGAAAGGCCATCCGTTCCTCCAGCCCGGCCCAACGGGCCGGGTGATTCTCGCGTCGTTCACCCGATCTCGCCGACACGAACCTTCCCCGAACGGACGTCTTCGCCGCGCGCGTGCGACTTCTCCGCTACGATGTCGCGGATTTCCCCGAGGGGAATGAACTGCGCGACTGATGTGTCATAAGCGTGCATAAGCCCTTTTTCGAACTCGTACATCCAGGCATGGAGGCTGAGCTTCCCGAGGGCGAGGGCTTCGGCGACAGCCGGATGCGTCTGCAGGTTTTCGATCTGGGTCAGGACGTTCTCCTGGACGGCGATCCCGAGCTGGCTTCCCTTGCTCACCGCCGTGTACTTCGCCTGCATGATCCGCCGGGTCGATTCCGTGTGCTTCAGCCATTCCGCCATCGCGGGCATGGTTTCGACCTGCGACGGGTCGAGAAGCCCTTTCATCGCCCCACACTGTGAATGGCCGCAGACGATGATGTGCCTCACATTCAGCCCCGTCAGCGCGAACTCGATCGAGGCGATCTCCCCACCGCCGTGCGGGTGGTAGGCTGGAATGATGTTTCCCGCGTTGCGGAGGATGAACAGCTCGCCAGGGGCCGTCTGGGTGATCAGGTTGGGGTCGATCCGTGAATCGGAGCAGGTGATGAACAGAGTCTCAGGGCTCTGCCCATGTTCCAGCTTCTCGAAGAGGTTCCGCTGGGCGTCGAAGACCTGCCCCTGAAAGTGTCGCACTCCCGCAAACAGCTTCTCAATGGCCATTGCCTGGTCCTGTCGAAAGGGGTCGATGGTCAGTCGGAGCGGATTCTAGAACCATGCTTCCGCAAATCGAGGCCGAATCGGCGCCGATTTCCAAGGCGGCTCCTGGCAGTCTGCTGGGACATCGCCCCGTCGCTCGCTTGCATGCGACCCGCGCCTATGGGCGCGGGTCACTCCCCGCGGAGTGAGGGAACGATTGGTGTCCGCATCGCCTCCCACACCGCCAGACCGGCGGCAGCCACGCCGACCGCGAGGACCGTTCCCAGCAGGAGCCCCAGCGACTGCCAGGGCACCGTCGCGCTGACGCTGAGAAGGTGCGGCGCCATCGACAGGAGTGCCGCTCCCGCGCCGCAGGCGATCCCGACCAGCAGCAGGCAGGCGTTTTCGATCAGGACGAGTTTCCCGACGCTTCCCTCCTCGAAGCCGACCGCCCGCATGAGCGCGAGCTCGCCCCGGCGTTCCAGAACGTTACGGAGCATCACGGTCGCGAGGCCGAACGTTCCGAGCAGAAGTCCGAGCCCCCGGAGCGTCTGGAACGGCGAGAGATAGGTATTCTGAACCGCAAGGAAATCGGCGAGGCGGTCCGCGACACGGACGGCGTCGAACCCGCTCGCGGCAAGCTCCGACTCGAGAATCCCCGACAGCTCCTCCGCTTTCTCCGGCGGACATTCGATGAGGAAGTACCGGAACCCCGCCTGGTCGGGAAAGAGCTTCAGGAAACTGGCCTCCGACATCAGCAGCACCCCCTGGAAGATGCTGCCGTCGAGCATACCGACGACCTCAAGCTGGTGCTCGGGATGCTCCTCATCCGGGAGCGCGATCGTCGATCCGATCCCCTTGTGGAGCGAGTACATGAGGGTGTTCATATCGCCGATGACCGGGATCCGGTCCTGCGGGAGCCCCGTCTCGAGGAGAGCCCAGGGATCGGGCGAGCGGGTGTCGGCGAACTTGAACCGCCGCTCTTTCGAGAACTGCTCCAGGACCGACTCCGGAACACCGAGGATCGTGGGGACCTGGGTTCGGTAGATGTTGAGACAGCTGGCGTCCTCGCCCGGCTTCACTCGAAACGGAGCGAAGCGGCTCTCCGACAGGAGCGCCTCGACCGAATCCTTCTGAGCGACATTGAGGCCGAGCCTGGCCCGGCCCTGCGGGGTGTTGAGATCATAGAGCAGCGGCATGCTGGTCTCGGCAACGAGCGTGAACCCGCCGTTCCCGCTCTCCCGCACCGGCTTCTCGACGGCCGGGTCCTTCTGCCCCGTGGCGACAGCCACGATGACGAAGACGGCGCTCGCGAGAAGACTGGCGGTCAGGAGGCTCCTCGAACGATGCCGGGATGCGTTGCGAAGACCGAGCCGCAGCAGGGCGACGATTCCCCCGCCGCGAACGGCCGTGGTCCGATCGGAGGCAAGCCAGGTCGCGAAGAAAGCGAGGCTTCCCACGAGGGCCGCGACGCCGGTGAGGAAGAATGCGACCACCTGCCAGGAGAACCCGCCGAAAGCTTCCGACTGCGGGACGATCCCGGCGATCCCGAAAGCCAGCAGCAGGGCCGCACTCGACAGACCTCCGATCGCAAGTCCCCGAGAGACCCCGGTCGATCGGCCCCGCGGCGACCGGTTCGATTCGCTGGCCCCGGCGAGTTGCTCCCGCGCCGTGAAGAGGTTGGCGATACGCAGCCCCCACAGGACTGCGAGTGCTGAGACGACGACCGCGATCCCCGCGCCGATGATGAGCGTCGTCGGATGGACCGACAGAAAGAGGAAACGTGTCCCGACAGCGCCGATCCACCACGTCTTCAGTCCGTGAATCATCACCGCCGCGTACCCGATGGCGGCTGCCGTCCCCAGGACGGCGCCGATCGCGATGAGGACGCACCCCTCGATAATGACGCTTCGCCTCACGAGCGCAGGGGACCAGCCGATGGCCGAGAGCAGTCCCAGTTCGCGCGTGCGTCGCTCGATTCCGAGCCGGAACAGGAGTCCGATCAGGAGTGCCGCCGCCACGATCAGGAAGAAGCTGAATCCCATGAAGAGCCCTGTGAAATCCCCTGACTTCTCCGACGCCTTGAGCCCTTGTTCCTTCACCGGCTGGAATTCGAGCCCGGTCTTCTCCCTCCCGATCGCGGCGAGTAGCGACTGACTGAGCGTCTCCTTGGACTTCCCCGGATCGGCGATCCGAACCGACGTCAGTTTCCCGTAGCGGCTCTGCCAGAGCGACTGCGCCGCAGGCAGGGGGAGGAAGACCTTGGGAGTCGTCTTGTGTCTTTCCCAGTAGAGGTCATCACGATCGGTGATCTTGTCCCGCTTGAGAGGGAATGGTTCGCGCCAGTCGCTGTAGGAGTCGGCATCGGTCACTCCCGGAACGACGGGAGAAAACCCCTGGTCGTTCGCGGGGCGCGTCAGCCTGGCGATTCCGACGACGCGAAACGATTTCGAGGCTTCCGGAAGCTCGCCGCGATCGCCGACGACGTGGTAGAGCACGTCGATCGTCCCACCGACCCCGATGCCGAGGTCTTCGGCGAGCCACTCGTTGATGACGACGGCATCCTCGTCATCCGGTCCCGGAGCGTTTCCGGCGACGTACTCAAACGGACCGAACGGGGGAGTCGTCGTGAAGTCGATCCCCGCGACGACCGAGTACATCGAATACTTGTCCGGCGCCGCCTGGTTATGGATTTCGTTGAGGAGATAGATCAGGACGGGGGAGGTCACTGCGGCCGGTGCGAGTCCCATCGCCGCCATCGCGAAATCCTCCTCGAGGATCATGCGGTCGCTCTCGATCGAGACATAGTTGCCCGAATCGGTCGACCCCCGGATCGACAATCCGAGATCCGCGAGCGTCAGGGTCGAGTCGAGATCGCCCGATAACATCTTCCCACGGGTGGCACCGATCTTCTGCTCGTCGACTCCGCTGTCGCTCTGGCCGGCGAAGAGCGCATTGATGCGGGCCGGCTGGCTGACCCGGTTCCTTGGGGTCGCCTTGACCTCGCCGAGACCGAGCTGACGCTGCAGGACATCGAGCGCCACGAACGCGTTGAGGGGGAGCTGCTGCGTCGGATTGAGTCCGAACCTCCCGGGAACGCTCTCCTCTTCGGCAATGTCCGCGATCTTCAGGACCAGTTCGACACTCGTCTCATCCCGATCGCCGAGGAGGGAATCTCGCGGGATCGCAGCGGGAATCTCGAGAGAGATTGTCAGCTCCTTTCCGACTTCCGCACCAAGCTGATCGGCGAGACGCCGGTTGATGACAAGGGGGACGGTCTTCTGCTGCGGCGCCACCAGCTTCCAGAAACGGTCCTCGACACCGTAAATCGTCACGTTTCCGGCCCGACGGAGACTGTCGCCCGGCGTCCCGCTCGCGTCGCTTCCCTCCCCCCGGTATGTGGCACTCCCCGGAAGGACGATCGCCGGTGCGATTGTGATGTCGGGCGGCAAAACCGTGCCGGCATCGATGAGCGGTTTCCGATTCAGGAAGTCGGCCCGATCCTGCGTGAAGAACCGCTGTCCCACCAGGGCGTGGTTGACATCACCCAGGCGATCGAGGGTCATCTGGCGGAGACTGTCGCGGACCGAGCCCCCGACGATCAGGGCTCCGCCGATGACGGCAGTGGCGGCGACCACGCCGAGCACGACCGCGACATTCGTCTGCCAGTAGAAGCGGAGACTGTTGAGAAGAAGACGGGAGGATCTCATGCGAGGCATTGTAGCCATCTTCCCGCCTGGAGACCGAGCGGCGAGCGGTCCGGCCGAAGGTCCGGCGGAGCGAGACCGTTACGGCCATCCCGCCGCAGAATCTCGCATCAGTTTCGGCGAGGGCGAAGCCGGGCCAATCGCGCTTCGCTTGACCCGCGCCGTCCCCTACGATGCTCCGTTCCCCATGTTTTGAAGTGGAAACGGAGTGAACGTTGGCGAAGACTGCCCCAACCCCGCCCGCTAACCTGGAAGCCGAAACCCGCCGGATCGGTCGTGAGATGTGGGAGCGGCTCGAACGCCGCCGCCCCACCGTGTTCGAACCGAGGTGGTGGCTCGACCACATCCTCGAGTGGGCGGCGGGAGATGACGCGGTCCGGCTCCAGATGCTGCGGTTTGTCGACGCGCTTCCGGCCCTCCGGACCAGCGAATCGGTCTCGCAGCATCTCCAGGAATTCTTCGAGGATATCCGTCTGAAGATCCCGGACGCCGCGCGGCTCGGTCTGGATGTCGCCGAGCCGGGATCGATGCTCGGCAAGGCGATCGCCTTCAGTGCCCGGACCAACGCCCGCCGCATGGCGGACCGTTTCTTCGCCGGCGACGACGTCGACGAGATCCGCCGGAACCTGTTCGCGCTGCGGCGAAAGGGGCTCGGCTCCACGCTTTACCGGCTCCCGGAACGCGCCCTTTGCGAAGCGGACGCCGACGAGTACCAGCAGGCATACCTCGACCTGATCGAGCGTCTCCCTCCCCTGGCGGCGGAATGGCCCGAGCACCCGCTGTTGGACCGGGACGGTGAGGCCACCTTTCCGCGGTGCCGGTTTACGCTCACGCTGAGTGCACTCGACAGCCAGTTCCGACCGGTGGACGCCCGGGGAACGCGGGAACGGGGCGCCTCGCGGCTGCGGCCGATCCTCAGAGCGGCCGTCGAACAGGGAGTTCACGTCGACTTTGCCACGGGAAAGTCCTCAGAGAAAGACCTTGTTCTCGACATCGTCCGGGAGGTTCTGCTCGAGAAGGATCTCCGGTCGTATCCGCACTTCGGCGTCGTCCTTCAGGCCTACCTGCGTGAGACAGCGGCCGACCTCGAAGCCCTGATCGACTGGGCAAAGAAGCGCGGGACCCCGATCGGTGTGTGCCTGGTGCGCGGGAGCCTCTGGGACCAGGAGATGGTGGTCGCTCGCAACAACGGGTGGCCGGAGCGGGTCTTTTCGACCGCTGCGGAAGGAGATCTCAACTTCGAGCGGCTGACTCAGTCATTGCTCGAACAGCACTCGGTGCTGCGTCCGGCGATCGGCGGTCAGAGTCTGCGGAGTCTCGCCCATGCGTGCGCGAGCGCGACGGCACTGGCGGTCCCGCCGTCCGCCTGGGAAATCCAGATGCCCTACGGCGTCGCTGACGAGCAGGCCCTGGTGGTCTCCGAGGCGGGTTTCCGGGTGCGTCTCGATGCCCCGTTCGGCGACCGGCTGTCCGGCATGGCTCGATTCGCCCGCCGGCTTCTCGAGAACGCGTCGGCGGCATCCATCCTTCGCGATTCGTATGATCGTGAAGCCCGCATTGACGAGCTGTTGTCTCCTCCCGAGGCGTCGACGAACGCCGCCTGAGCCGGTGCCGGAAACGTCTGTCCCGATCGAACTCCCGTCCAGTTCTTCCGATGACCGTTCAAGAGCATTCCATCGAGATTCGCGTCCGGTACAGCGAGACCGACGCGATGGGTTTTCTGCACCACGCCAGGTTTTTCATCTACTTCGAGATGGGGCGGACGGAGCTGTTCCGCGCTCAGGGGGGGAACTACCGGATCGTCGAGGAGAGAGGGTTCTACTTCGTCGTGGCCAAGCTGGAATGCTCGTTCAAGAGCCCGGCGCGGTACGACGACCTTCTGACGCTCAAGACGCGGATCGATCGGGTGACGCCCGCCAAGCTGGAGCACAGCTATGAGCTGGCGCGCGGCTCGACGCTCATCGCGACGGGCCGCAGCGTGCTGGCCTGCGTCGACCGACAGGGACAGGTCCAGCGGATCACCCCGGAGATCCTCTATGGATTCCCTGAGGCTCTCCCCGATCAGGCGCCGCCGCCGGAGTAACGTCGGACTGGTCGCCGCATTCACTCAGGACTGGCGGATGACCGCACGGAAGGGGCCGGCTTCTGCTGTGCCGTCTGCACTGTCCCCCCCGGCTGTTTGGTGGCACGGGAGACGAGTTCCCGGGCGGCGGCGAGCTGGCTCTTCGTGAAGTACGGCGTGTTGGCCGCCGCAGCGCGATCGAACTTCTTCGACGCTAGATCTTCCCAGCTCATGTCGGAGGTGATGTGCCACGCGGCCGCCTGGATCGTCTGTCGATCGAGCTTTCCTTCGGCGATCGCGCGGGAGATCAGCTTCAACTCGGGCTTGTCGCTGTACTCTTCCGTGCGCACGAGCCGGTAGGAATTCCGTGGCGTCGGCGTCGTCTTGCCGTGCTCGAGACAGACGGACTGGAACGGCAGCCGGACCGTTGCCGCCGCAGGAATCGAGAAGAAGTTCTGCTGGCCGCCGTTAGGACCGATTCCCGACCCGCCCGGCCCGCCGAAAGCGCCGGAGACCGCCTGGTTTTGCCCTCCCCCGAACCCCTGCCCCTGGTTCGCCCCGTTCTGAAATCCCTGGTTCCCCTGGTTGAGGAAGCCCTGGGGATGGACGTGCAGACCGACAACCGCGTCGGGCAGGACAACAGTGATCGGCTCGTCGGTCAGGTTGCGGATGAAGACGTTGCCGCCGAACTCGTTCCTGGGGCGGAGCTCCGCTTCGATCGACTGATTGTCGAGACCATCGAAGAACTCGACCCGCGGAGCGGAGGGATCGTACTTCGGCTGCGTGATCGGCTTTCGCCTCTCCGCTGCCCCGCAGACCGTGAACGACAGGAACGAGACTCCCAGTGCCAACAGAAATCGACGGTTCATGGCGCACCTTCCGGCAGTGACTCCGCGCGGAGTGCGGGCGGACCGACCGCGCGGTGGTGACGAAACCTGTCGGCAATACGGAAAGCGGGATGCGGGTTTTACAAAGAAAATGGAGAGTTGGTAGCGGGTCGCCAGCAGGACGGCGCTGGTCACGTGATGCGACAGCCTCCCCGGCCCACGACCAGCCGTCCCCTATCCACGCATCGAAGAATTGTCGAACTCCACCCGTTCGGAGTCCGATTCGGTGGTCGCCGGGCAGTCACTGCGGTAATGGACGCCGCGGCTCTCCCGGCGGGCGAGAGCGGACTCGATCATCAGGCGGGCGACAAGCAGCATGTTCTGGAGCTCCCATCCCGCCACGGAGCTGAACTCGCGCTGAGAGACGTACCGGTCCCAGAAGTCGACCTGCTCCAGCGCCTCTTTCAGTCCTGCTTCGTCACGGCGGATGCCGACGTTCCGCCACATGATGCTGCTGAGCGAGTTCTGCAGGTCGGTCAGATTGAGAGGTTCTTCGTCCTTTGCCGATCGCGGCCAGTCGGACACGAGCGGAAGGGCTTCGAAGCTGTCGGGAATTTCGAGCGCGGCGTTCGACGCACCCCGCCCCGCCCGGAGTCCGAAGTAGAGCCCTTCCAGCAGGCTGTTCGACGCGAGCCGGTTTGCGCCGTGAAGGCCGCTCGACGTCACTTCTCCGGCAGCCCAGAGCCCCGGGAGGGTCGTCCGGGCTTCGAGATCGACGGACAGCCCGCCGATCATGTAGTGAGCGCCTGGCCGCACGGGAATCAGGTCCTCGGCCAGGTTGAGGCCGAACTCGCGACAGACCTCGGCGATGTGCGGGAACCGCTCGGCAATCCGGGCGTCGGGGAGATGCCTCAGGTCGAGGTAGACGCACGAGTGCCGGGTCTTCTCCATCTGGTCCGTGATGGCGCGGCTGACGATGTCGCGGGGGGCGAGCTCGGCACGCGCATCGTAGTCCGGCATGAACCGGTGGCCGCGGGAGTCGACCAGGTAGGCCCCTTCGCCGCGAACCGCTTCCGAAATGAGATGCCGCGCACCGCCGGCGATGTAGAGGACGGTGGGATGAAATTGCATCATCTCCATGTCCCGGACCTGCGCCCCCGCGCGGAAGCCGAGGGCGTGGCCGTCGGCCGTGGCGATGTCGGGGTTCGTCGTTTCGCGGAAGAGCCGACCCGCGCCGCCGGTGCAGAGGATCGTCTGTTTCGCCCAGACGATCGTCTTTCCGTGCTCCTTGTTCCAGACGATCGCCCCCCGGCAGTGACCTCCGTCGGTCAGCAGGTCGATCGTGAAGGTCTGTTCCCACATCTCGGTCCAGCTGGCTCCCCGGACTGCATTGATGAGGGCTCGCATGACCTCTTTGCCGGTCGCATCTCCGAGAGCGTGGGCGATGCGGGGGTGGCTGTGTCCCCCTTCGAGCGTCAGCGACAGTTCCCCGTTGTGCTGATCGAACTTCGCGCCGATGGCGGCGAGTTCGCGAATCAGGCTCGGAGCGGCGTTGACGACCGCATCGACGACCGGCCGATCGCACATGCCCGCTCCCGCCACGAGTGTGTCGGCCGCGTGGTTGCGAACGTCATCATCGGGGTCGAGCACGCCGGCGATTCCCCCTTGCGCCCAGGCGCTGCTGGAGAGGTCGACGCGGTCTTTCGTGATCATCACGACGCGAAGCCGCGGATCGACCTCGAGGGCCGCCCGGATGCCGGCGATTCCCGATCCAATGATCAGGACGTCGGTGAACATGTGAGGGACGCGCTTCGGCTCGAACCGGACGAGATAGCGATGCCGGGGAGAGTAGGTCAGTCGCGGCACGGGATTCGTCTTGCTGCGTCAGCGGGCGACGGCGTTCCCGGGGTGGAACGCAGCCTCCGGGGAAGGGGAATTCGGCCCTGCGGAACACTGACGTCAGCGTACCGTGTCCCTGGCAATTTCGCGCGGCAGCGCGACTGCACTTGCCCCGGAAATGAGCCTGGAGAGTTCCGAGTTGAAGAGATTCTCAGGTGCCGAGGTGTTCGACGATCTTCGAGTTGATCTTCTTCTCGTGAAGCATTGCGGCGGTCGAGAGAGCACTGCGGATCGCGCGGGCGTCGCTCGAGCCGTGGCAGATCATGCAGATGCCATCCACGCCCAGCAGCGGTGCTCCGCCGACTTCGTTGTACTCGAACCGCTTCTTCAGCCCGTGAAACGCCTTCTGGGCGTGCGTTTTCTCGTTTTCGAGTGACTCGAGGACACTCGTCGAGATCGTCTTCATCATCATCGACGCCATCCCCTCGCTGACCTTGAGGACGACGTTTCCGACAAAGCCTTCACAGATGATGACGTCCGCCTCACCGAGGTAGAGGCCCCGCCCTTCGACGTTGCCGACATACTGGCCAGGCATGTTCGAGCGGGAGATGAGATCATGCGTCTCGAGGACTGCCTCGGTTCCCTTCCCCTCTTCGCTCCCGATGTTCATCAGGCCGTAACGGGGATTCTCGATACCGAGGACGTCGCGGGCGAAGATCGCGCCCATGATGGCGTACTGGTGCAGGTGCTCCGCCCGGGCACCGGGGTTCGCTCCGACATCCATCAGGACGGCGCGGCCCTGCAGCGTCGGGAGGACGACTGCGATCCCGGGTCGCTTGACCCCCTTGAGGAACAGCTTGGTTTGAAGGCCCGAAGCGACCACCCCGCCGGTGTGGCCGGCACTGACGACGGCGTCCACGGCCTTCTCGGCCATCAGTTTCCAGCACGTGGCGATGGAGCAGCCCGGCTTCTTCCGGAGCGCGTCCATCGGTTTCTCGTCCATTCCGATGTGAGAATCGGAGTGGACGATCGACAGTCGTTCGCCGGAATAACCCGCATCCGTCAGCTGGGCTTCGATCTGCGACTGGTCGCCGACGAGGAGGAGCTCGAGGTCGGGACTCCCCCGCAGCGCCTCGATCGCTCCGTCCACGTTGATCTTCGGGGCGAAATCGCCCCCCATCGCATCCAGTGCGATCCGCATCGCGGTCATTCCTCAGGCGTGACGAGCACCCGGCCGTGGTAGAACCCGCAGTTGGGACAAACCACATGCGACGGCCGTGCGGTGCCGCACTGCGAACAGTATTCCAGTTTCATCGGCTTAACGCCATCGTGGCTGCGCCGCATGTTTCGGCGAGACTTCGACTTCCGTCTCTTGGGAACTGCCATGACTCTAATCCTGTCTCACGGGCTCGCGACGGACCACATCTTTGTCGTCGCGGAAGGCTCCAAGGCCTCGATTTTGGATCGAGGATGGTACGGGACGGGAAATTCGACTGTCAAGGTAACAGACTTCCGTTCTGGAAGTTACGTCGCGCCCGTTCCGACCGTTGCGGCAGCCGGTCCTGCGGTGGTTCCGTTCGTGAATCGCGCGAACTGATTGGACTTCTCTTCCACAAATGGTCAACTTCTCACCTCCGCAAGAACTTCCGGCCGGCATTGCGTCCTGTGCGCAATTCGTCGTCCCGAGGGCGGCCTGGGTCCAGGGCGGAGCCCCGGCTCGAGGATGAGGATAGAGGATCAGGCATGAGTGCCCCGCTGCGTGTCGGGTTGATCGGGTTGGGTAACGTCGGTGCGGGGGTTGCCCGCATCTTGCGTGAACATTCGTCCCGTATGGAGCAGCGGACGGGACGGCGCGTCGAGCTCACGCGGGTCGCTGTTCGAGATCTCCAGAAGCCGCGCGATTTCACCGTCCCCACGGAGATGATGACCACCGACGCCATGGCGGTCGCCCGGGATCCGGAGGTGGACGTCGTCGTCGAGCTGATCGGCGGACTCCGTCCCGCACGGGAAATCATTCTCGCGGCTCTCCAGTCCGGGAAGCATGTCGTCACCGCCAACAAGGCGCTCCTCTGCGAACATGGGCCGGAACTCTTCGCCGCGGCCCGGCAGGCAGACAGGGCGATCGTCTTCGAGGCGGCGGTGGCGGGGGGAATCCCGATCATTCACGTCCTCGCGGCGGCGATGACGGCCAACCAGGTGATCGAGATCCGGGCGATCCTGAACGGGACGAGCAATTTCATCCTGACCGAGATGTTCCAGAAAGGGGCGGACTACAAATCGACCGTCCGCAAGGCGCAGGAGCTCGGATATGCCGAAGCGGACCCGTCGATGGATGTCGACGGGACCGATGCCGCCCAGAAGCTCTCGCTGCTCGCTCAGCTTGCTTTCGGTGTCCGGGCGACTCCCTCGGAATTCATCGTTCGCGGGATCGATACGCTCGAACTGGTCGACCTGAAATATGCCGACGAACTCGGCTACCGGATCAAGCTGCTGGCGACGGCCAAGCTCGTCGCCGACCGGCTCGAGATGCACGTCCAGCCGACGCTCATCCGCCGCGAGAACCCGATCGCCCAGACCGACGGTCCTTACAACATCGTGACGCTCGACGGAGATGCCGTCGGGCGGACCGTCTATTCGGGACGGGGAGCGGGGCAGCTCCCGACCGCCTCGTCGGTGCTCGCCGACCTCGTTGATGTCGCCATCGGCCGCGCGCAGCTGACGTTCCCGCGGCTCGAGCTCTCCGTGTCGAAGCCCGCCTTCCCGCTTCAGCCGGTCGACGAGATCCGGCGTCGGTATTACCTGCGGTTCATCGTGCTCGACAAGCCGCATGTCATGGCGGACATCACCGATGTCCTCGGCCGCAACCAGATCAGCCTCGCTTCGGTCATCCAGCATGAGGCGCCGGAGGTCGAGTCCGGAGCGACCTCACCGAAGGTGCCGCTGGTGATCATGACTCACCGCTGCCTGGAAGGTCAGCTCCGAAAGGCGAGCGAAGACCTGCGAAAACTCTCGTGCCTGCAGGGAGACTGGAAGTGTCTCGCCGTGAGTGACTGACACTTTGATGCCCACCGAGCTGACGTCTACCGAGGTTCCGCCTTCCGCGGTCCCCCCCGCGGCGGTTCCGCCCGCCGAACCGGCCGAGGAAGGCATCTACACCGGTGCGTTCTGGATGGCGTACGCCGCGAACATGATGCTCGTGGCGGCGAACACGATGTCCTACCGCTTCGCGGACTTCGTGAAGTTCCTCGGTCGGTCGGAGGAGACGACCGGCTGGATCGTGAACCTCGGCCTGATCGGCGCGCTCCTGAGCCGGCTCGTGTTGGGGGCCGCGATGGACCGGTTCGTAATTGGCCGGGTCTGGGGGGCCGGGGCTCTCTGCTTCACGACGGGATCGCTCCTGTTCCTGACGATTGAAGAGGTCGGCCCGACCATCATCCTCGCCCGTTTCCTGTTCGCCCTCGGCCTGGCGGTGATGTTCGTCGGCTCGAATGCGCATATCCAGCTCAAGGTGCCGCACCATCGGCGGACAGAGGCGATCGGAAGTCTCGGATCGAGCGGCTTCGTGGGGATGATCGCCGGCGCGCAGCTGGAGACTCTTCTCCGCCGGTGGATCGTCGATCCGGAGAACTTCTTTCACACGCTCTTCTTGATCGCGGCGTTCGTCGGTGTCGCCTATCTCATCCTCGTCTGGAGGCTGACCCGCGACGACCACTACGAAACTCCCGACGTCACGCCGCTGGCGCCGACCCTGTTGCGCCGCTACTGGCCGGGGCCGGTGATGCTCGTTGCTCTCCTGATGGGGATGGGCTTCTCGGTCACCACGGTGTTTCTGACTCGCTATGCCCAGCAGCTCGGAGCGGAGTCGGGATTCCGGCTGTTCTTCTCGAGCTATGCCGTCGCCGCCTTCTCGTTCCGCATTCTGAGCCGGACCTGGAGTCGCTGGCTTGGACGGAACCGGATGATCCTGATCGGCCTCTCCGGTCAGGTGGCGGCCTACCTGCTGCTGATTCCGATCACACGCGGCTGGCAGTTCATCCCGGCCGGGCTGGCGACCGGTTTCGCCCATGCCCTTCTCTTTCCGTCAGTCGTGTCACTCGGAGCGGGCACCTATCCGGAGCAGTACCGCGGGACGGGAACCACTGTCATCCTCGGCTGCATGGAGCTTGGGACGTTCCTCTGCTCGCCGCTTTTCGGAGTCCTGATCCTGAAGACCGGTTTTCTTGCGATGTACCTCACCGCGACGACCGCCACGGTGGTCCTGATGGTCGTCTATTGGCGGCGGACTCGATATGTGCCGGATATGGATCAGATCGTGTCCCACCGGACATAGACGACCGAGCTGCAGTTTCTGATCCAGGGGTGGCCGCCGACGACGACCACGGCCAGGAGTACGGGAAGATTCCCTGGGCGCTCGGTCTGCTCCGCCCGGAAAATTCCGGATCGGCTGCGAAGTGACATCTCGATACTGTCTCCCTTCGCCATCCCGTACGATGGGCGGTTCCCTAGTCCACCTGGAGAAGCACCGTGAAAGAGACTCTCTCGAACTGGAACGGCGTCGAAATGCCTCTCGGAGAGGTCAAGGTCTCCGTTCTCGACCGCGGATTCCTCTTCGGCGATGGTGTCTACGAGGTCCTGCGGGTCTACCACGGCAAGCCGTTCCTCGAAAAGGAGCACACCGACCGGCTGCAGGAGAGTCTCGCGGAGCTGCGGATCTCGATCGATTTTCACCGTCTTGAAACGCGGATGCGGGAGACCCTCGCGCATAGCGGGGTGCTCGACGGGCTCGTTTACATTCAGGTGACGCGTGGTGAAGCGCCCCGAATGCATCACTTCCCCTCCCCCGCCCCGAAGCCGAACGAACTGATCTGGGTGAAGGACCTCGGCGGCGACCCGCTCGCGGCCCTGCGCGGGACGGGGGGCTCGGCCATCCTGGTTCCTGACCAGCGGTGGAAGCGGTGCGACATCAAGTCGATCAACCTTCTGGCGAATTGCCTGGCCGCCCAGGAGGCCAACGAGGCAGACTGTGACGAGGCGCTGCTGGTCGCCGATGACGGTTCGATCACTGAAGGTTCGCACACGAGCGTCTTCGGGATTACCGGCGGCCACCTCCTGACCGCTCCGCTGGAAGCGAACATCCTCCCGGGCATTACGCGCGGGCTTGTCCTCGATCTTGCCGAAAAGGCCGGAATCCCCTGTCGGGAGCAGCCGCTCACGCGAGCGAACCTCTGGGAGGTGGATGAGCTGTTCGTGACCGGTACATCAGCCGAAGTCCTGCCGATCGTTCGCGTCGACGAGCGGAACATTGGCGACGGTAAGCCGGGACCGATCACGAGGCGGCTCGAGGAAGCGTACCGCGAAGAGATCCGGCGGGTTTGCGGATGAGCGGGTGATCCATGGCGATATTGCCGCAGAGGTCACAGAGGTCCAGAGGTCACAGAGCAGTGGAACGATGTCGATCGTCGCGATCGCAGCGAGCCGCTCTTGTCGGCCTCAGTCGCTCTCTGTGATCCCTGTTCCCCCTGCGACGACCTTCGGGAAGGGAAGCGATCGGGACGATGCCTGATGTGGATGTAGAACTGCCGGCTGAAGATGTCCCCTCGCGTCCGGCTCCGATCGGCTCCGAGGAAGGAGGGCTGCCGAAGTCGTTGGCACAGCAGGCTGCGAGGGCCGTTGCGCGGCTTCTCCTTCTGGCGGCGTTTCTCCCCCCGGTCGGATGGATCGCGGGGCGGCTGGGATGGCTTCTGGACCTGCTGGCTCATTTCCCATTGCAGGCGGCGGCTGGTGCCGCGGTCGCTGCGATTCTGTTCGCCCTCATTCGGAACTGGCGGTTCTGTTCCGTGGCTCTGCTGGTGACGGTCGTCAACGGGGGTCCGCTCGCCCTTCGATACTTCCCGGTCGTTCAGCCCGAGAGCCGCGGGCAGACTGTCCGGATCTGCGCCCTCAACACGTTCGTCGGCAATACCGACGCCGACCGGATCCTGGAAGTCCTCCGCGATGAGAAGCCCGACATCGTCTATGTGTCGGAGCTCAATGATGTCGTCGACGCGGCGATGCGCGAGAGCAGTCTGTATCCGCACCGCTATTCATTCGCCTTCACGGAATCCGCGTGGGGAGCGGGAATCTTCAGCCGGCTTCCGATCCGGAAGGTCGATCCGATTCCGACGCCGTTCGGCTGTCCGCCGATCGTCTGTGAAATCGAGGTCGATCGGGGAACACTGACCGTCGTCGGCGCCCACCCTCCTCCGCCCGCGAACGGACAGCTGACCCGTTTCCGCAACGGCATGCTGACGGAGATGGCGGAGCGGATCTCCTCGCTCTCAGGGCCCGTCGTGCTCTGCGGAGACCTCAACACCACCCCCTGGTCACACAGTTTTCGCGACCTGGTGCGCGAGAGCGGCCTCCGCGAAGCGGGCCGCGGGTTCGGCCTTCAGCCGACCTGGCCGACGCACGCAATGCTGCTGCGGATTCCGATCGACCATGTGCTGGTTTCGGGGGGGATCGCAGTCCGGTCCCACCGCGTCGCGGCGAAGACAGGATCGGACCACTTTCCGGTCGTCGTCGACCTGCAGCTCCCGGCTACGGAATCCCGTGGCGAAACTCAGCCGAGCGATTCGGCGATGCGATAAATCGCAGCGGTGTCGAGGATCTGGTCGTTCTGTTCGAACAGTTTCGCGACCGCTGCCTTGTGGATCTTCATCTTCGTGCCACCGACACCGATCGCGCCGTAGCAGACGATCTCCCCCTTCTGCACCGCTTTGTCGGTCATCCCGATCCCTTCCAGACCTGCCGGGGGGACCGCATTGAGATCGATTGCGACCTTCAGAGAGGGCGACGACGTCCAGTCAGGCTCGGCGAAGAACTGAACGCCGGCCGCCCCCGCTGCGATGACGAGCTGGCACTGCTTGAGACGCTCCGCGGATTCTTCCTGCCCGCAGGCCTCGAGATGGGCATCGGGCACGACCTCGCGGATCGCGGAGCAGGTCTGCTCGGCCCGTTCCTTTGCACGCGAACCGACGTGCACCCGGGCTCCGAGGCTCGAAAGGATCTGGGCGGCCCGGTGCCCCACCGGCCCGGTCCCCCCCAGGACCAGGGCGTCGACATCCTTCAGCGTCAGGTGCTTCGCCGCGGCCCGAACCGCCGCCGCTGCGGTCGTATTCGAGCCGTTGGAGTCGATCATCACCGACATCCGGACCGGCCCGAAAAACGCCTTCCGAACCTTACGGAGAAGCGCCTCCCCGGCGTCGACGTTGCTGCCGCCGATGAACAGGGCCGTGTTCCGCAGATCCTGCGGCCCCCGGGTGAACATCCCGCCGTGGACAAGGCCGGTGACGTTGTCTGGCGTGATCCCGCCGTAACTGAAGAGTGCCTCGACACCGGCATCGATCGCAACGACGCGGTCGAACGTGCTCGGATGGGGATCGGTGTCGAGCTGGATCAGGATCTTTTTCATGGAAGGCGAGGTGAAAGAGTCGGAGGCCCAGGATCCGAAGGAGCAAGAATCAGGTATCAAGTATCAGGTATCAAAAAGGAGATGTGAAGCCGCCGGTCCTTGTTCGGCCTGATACTTGATCCCTGCCACTTGAAACTTCTCCTGTCAACGCAACAACCCGGCCGTGCGACACGACCGGGTTGCTGAAGACGGCACAGATTCGACGCGGACGCCGATCAGGCATTGTAGAACGGGTGCTTGCTCGCGGCCTTCTTGGCAAGCATTTCCGAAGCGCTCGGCTCGTTCTTCATTGCGCGGGCGATCGAGAGCTTGGTCGCTTCGTAGTTGTACTGGAAGATCTTCTTTTCGTCTTCGGCCAGCCAGTGGATGAAGACGCCGCAGACGATGACCAGCTTGTCCGCCTGGTCCTTCGGGATGATGCCCGACTCGACGCTGTCGGCAACCGCCTTCGCGACGGCGACCTGCGCGGGCCCGAACATCTGAACGGCCTGCTTCGCCCCCTTGATCGTCACCTTGGTGATCATGACGGTGGCGGGCTTGACGGCGAGGTTCGGCTCGAGGACGGCCAGCAGGTTGCTGTGGCCGTTCGACTGATTGGCAAGAGCGTTGACGAACGCGATGCCAGCGGGACCGGCCTTGTCGCCGATGATCAGGTCGATGTGTGCGACTTCATTTCCTTCGCCGACAAGGGCTTCGCCGATGCTGAACGCCATGGAACTCTCCCGGAAGTGGTTGAAATGAGCTGTTGAAGGTGGCCTGGCTCGCCGTGAGCGGCAAGTCATATCAACGAATACCGTGATTTTCCACCGACTCTCTCCAGTTATGGAGCAGGAGCCGCGAGGTTTCCCCGGAGCGGCTTGGATTCACGTTGCGGGGATGTCAGCAACACTGCCACACTACGGCACTGCGGAGCAGTTCTCGATCGGTGCATTCTTCGGAGCATTTTCATGAGTCGACGGAATGTCTGGCTGCGTTTCGTTCTGCCACTTCTCTTCCTGGCCATTTCCCTGCCCCTGATGGCAGCGGTGACGAACGGCACGCTCCGCGCCGTTGATGCCGACGCGAGAACGATCGACGTCGAAACGGCGAAAGGGGAGACGATCACGTTCGAGCTTCCGGAGGGGGTCAGGTTCTTCAACCTCACCAGGGCGGTGAAGATCGACGCCCTGCAGGAGGGCCAGTCCCTGACCGTGACGACGAACAAGGACGGAAAAGTCACTGACGTCCGGATCAGGAAGGCCGCGGCAGGCTCGAAACCGACCACGTCGAAAGCTGGGAACGCCAGGTCCACGGCGACGGCGAAGGGAACCGGCTGGTTCCAGTACGGCGGGCCGAATCGGGACAATCGTTCGCTGGAGACGGGACTTCTCAAGTCCTGGCCGGCCGATGGGCCGAGGCAGACGGGAGTCGGACGGGACCTGGGAATCGGCTATTCGACGGTCACCCTCGCGGACGGCAAGATCCTGACGATGGGGAGCCGTGACAGCGACGAATACGTGATCTGCCTCAACGAAGAGACCCTGCGTCAGGAGTGGGCCGTCAGGATCGGCCGGACTCGTCCCGATGGTCAGGGAGGCGGGCCGCGCGGGACGCCGACGATCGACAGCGACAGAGTCTATGCCCTCGGCGCAAACGGCGACCTCGTCTGCCTCCGCCTGGCGAATGGGGAACAGGTCTGGGGCGGAAACATCCTGAACGAGTTCGGGGCGAACAACATCGTCTGGGGGATCAGCGAGTCTCCGCTCGTCGATGGCGACAAGGTCGTCGTCACGCCAGGAGGACAGGGGGCGGCGATGGTCGCCCTCAACAAGACGAACGGAAGGCTGATCTGGAAGGCGGCGGTCCCGGGCAATCCGCAGACCGGTTACTCGTCCGCAATCATCGTGGAGACGGGCGGAGTCCGGCAGTACGTCAACTTCGTGCACACCGGAACGATCGGAGTCCGGGCCGACACCGGAAAGTTCCTCTGGGGAAACAGTTCTTCGGCGAACGGGACGGCCAACTGTTCGTCGCCGCTCGAATGGAAGGGAAACGTCTTCAGCGCGTCCGGGTACGGCACCGGGGGGGCACTCGTCCGCCTGACCGGCTCACGAAACGGCGTCTCGGAGACGCTTGCCTACCACACGAAAGACATGAAGAGCCACCACGGCGGCATGGTGATCGACGGCGACTATCTCTACGGAACCGACGAGGCGGTTCTGAAGTGCCTCGACATCGCGACCGGGAACGTGATGTGGCAGAACCGCTCCGTCGGCAAGGGAGCGGTGGTCTACGCCGACGGGCAGATCATCCTTCGTAGCGAAGAGGGACAGGTCGCCATGTTTGAAGCGACCCCAAAGGAGTACCGGGAAACCGGCCGCTTCCGCCCGACGAACCGGGGAGACCGCCCGGCATGGCCGCATCCCGTTGTCGCGAATGGCAAGCTCTACCTGCGGGACCAGGAGACCCTGGCGGTCTACAGTCTGAAGCCGTAGCCGAGCGAAGGTCGGTCCGGAGAATCGGCCGATCCGGTCTTCACTCCCCAACCGCCATCCGCTGTCGCCGTTCAATCGCCGCTCCGACGAATCCCTTGAACAGCGGGTGCGGCGCGAGCGGCTTCGACTTGAACTCGGGGTGGAACTGCACCGCCACGAACCACGGGTGGTTCGGGAGTTCGACGATCTCAACGAGGTTGCCGCTGGGGCTCAGGCCGGAGATCTCGAGACCGCTCTCGAGCATCCGCGTCCGGTACTCGGGGTTGAACTCGTACCGGTGGCGGTGGCGTTCCATGACCTGGTCGGCCCCGTAACAGGCCCGCGCCTTCGAGCCGCTCTTGAGCAGGCAGGGCTGCGAGCCGAGACGCATCGTCCCCCCCTTGTCGCTGATCGTCCGCTGCTCCTCGAGCATGCAGATCACGGGGTCGCGCGAGTCCGGCTCGAACTCGGTGCTGTTCGCCTCCTTGAGGCCCAGGACGTTCCGGGCGAATTCGATCACCGCGGTCTGCATCCCGAGACAGATGCCGAAGTACGGGATCTTGTTCTTCCGGGCGTACTCGATCGCCTTGATCTTCCCTTCGATCCCCCGGTATCCGAAGCCCCCCGGGACGAGAAGACCGTCGATCCCGCTCAGGGCGAAGTCCGCGTCGCTCCCTTCGAGCTGCTCCGCCTCGATCCGCTTCACGAGGACGCGCGTCGACTGCGAGAAGCCGGCGTGGTTGAGGGACTCGTAGATCGACTTGTACGCGTCACGGTGCTCGATGTACTTCCCGACGACGGCGATCGTCACCTCCTTGAGCGGGTTGCGGATCCGGTCGAGCATCTGTTTCCAGTCGTCGAGGTTCAGCTCCCCGGGCGGAAGGCCCAGTTTGTCGATGATCAGCCGGTCCAGACGGTTTTCAGCGAGTCCAACGGGGACCTCGTAGATCGAGAGTTCCTTGTCCTGCTCCTCGATGACGGCGTGCCGCTCGACGTTGCAGAACAGGGCGATCTTCTCGCACGCCTCTTTGCCGAGTGGCCGTTCGGTGCGGACGATCAGGACGTCCGGCTGAATCCCGATCTGACGGAGCTGGCCCACCGAGTGCTGGGTGGGTTTGGTCTTCGCTTCCTTGGCGGCCTTGAGGTACGGGACAAGCGTCAGGTGGATGAACAGACAGTTTTGCTTTCCGATCTCCAGCGGAATCTGGCGGATGGCTTCGAGGAACGGCAGCCCCTCGATGTCTCCGACCGTCCCGCCGAGTTCGGTGATGACGACGTCGACGTCCGGCTGGGCGAGGTCCAGGATCGCCGACTTGATCTCATCGGTGACGTGCGGAACGACCTGGACGGTCCCGCCGAGGTACTCGCCGCGGCGTTCTTTCTGGATGACGGTCTGGTAGATCCGTCCCGACGTGTAGTTCGACTTGCGCGACAGCGGGCTGTTCGTGAACCGCTCGTAGTGGCCGAGGTCGAGGTCGGTTTCGGCTCCGTCGTCGAGGACGTAGACCTCGCCGTGCTGGTAGGGACTCATCGTCCCGGGGTCGACGTTGAGGTAGGGGTCGAGCTTCTGCATCCGGACGCGAAGGCCGCGGCGCTCCAGAAGGAGGCCGACGGAGGCAGATGTCAGCCCCTTACCGAGCGAACTGACGACTCCACCGGTCACGAAAATGTGCTTCGCCATATCTCCGACATGCTCTGCGGCCCCGCGCGCACCGAAAACTCCTGCCGGAGCGCGAAGCGACCGTCCTAAAAATGAAAAACCGGGGGGCAATGTCCCCCCGGTTTGTAGCGTCGCCGGCCCTCAATCCTCGCCGGGCTCATCCTTCGCGGACGGCCCGCTGGCGGGCGACGAAGGCAGCATAGTCGGCAGCGGTATCGATTCCAACCGAGCGGTGTGGAACGACCTGGACGAGAATGGATGCTCCGGCTTCCAGCGCCCGAAGCTGTTCCAGGCTCTCGAGTTGCTCCAGTTTCCCGCGCGGCATTTCGGTCATCGCCATCAGGAACTCCGGGCGATAGGCGTACACCCCCATATGGAGCAGCCAGGGGG
>JAEYWB010000173.1 GCA_023429275.1 Planctomycetota bacterium | reverse complement strand
TCCCTGGAGCCACGCCTTACATGAGCACGATCACCGACGAAGCTTTCACGGCCGCCCAGGAAGAGGAGCTGTCGAACTGGGTCGGCCATACCGGCAATTCGTCGCGGCTCCTGTACGAACTGGCGGAGCATTCCGACATCGCCGGGCCGCTGTCGGAACGACTTCCGGGAGTCGTGGACCGGGCCCTCGAGGTCGGCGTCGGCTGTTTCGGCCTCGGCCTGCTGGCGGTCCATCTCTCGCAGTCCATCGAGCGGCTCGACGGCGTCGATCCTCTTCCGCGGCTGCCGCTTTCAGTGGCCGATCCCGCGCTTCAGCAGTATCTGGATGAGATTCGCAGTCGCGTGAACTACGTCCAGACGCAGGGGGAACGGCTCCCCTTCGACGACGGAACGTACGACCTGTGCGCGTGCGTCAACGTCGTCGACCACGCTCAGTCCCCCGAGGCGATCCTTCGCGAGATCCATCGCGTCCTGAAGCCCGGCGGCATCTTCGCCTTTTCCGTCAGCACCCTCTCCTGGGCGGGCGAAGTGAAGTGGAAGATCAATCGCTGGCGGCGGCCGAACGACTTCCTGTTCGTGGCCCATCCTCATACCTACCAGTGGGACCGCGCCGACTCGCTCATTCGCAGCCTCTTTCCACAAGTCCTGTGGAACGATCGGCCCCGGCTCAGGCAGCGGCTGATCGGCCGCGGACGAATGTCGAGCTGGATCGTCAGGAAATAGAGCCAGCCTCCGGCGTGGCCCCCGACTCCGCCTCCCACTTTTCTTCCTCCCGAATCGCATTCCGTTCATGAAGCAGGTTCTGCAACACCGTAAGCAGGGGGACGTCCGCATCCACGACGTCCCGCTGCCCCAGCTGCGTGCCGGCGGCGTGCTGGTGCAGAGCCGCGCCTCGCTGATCTCGGCCGGAACGGAGAAGGCGGGGATCGAGCTGACCCAGCAGAGCCTGATCGGGATGGCCCAGGAGCGACCGGACCTTGTCCGGCGGGTCCTCGACAAGGTCCAGAAGGATGGAATCCTCGCGACCTGGGGGGCCGTTCGAGACCAGCTCGACCGTCACGTGCCGCTCGGATACAGCTGTGCCGGAGCGGTCGCCGCCCGAAGCCCCGAGGTGAGCGAGTTCGAAGTCGGACAGCTCGTCGCCTGTGCCGGGGCAGGGTACGCCTGCCACGCCGAGGTCAACTTCATTCCCCGCCTGCTCGCCGCCGCGGTTCCGGCCGGGGTCTCGGCCGAACAGGGGGCCTATGCGACGGTCGGCTCGATCGCTCTGCAGGGGATCCGGAACGCCCAGGTCCAGGTGGGCGAGACCGTTGCGGTGATCGGGCTGGGGCTGATCGGCCAGCTGGCCTCGCAGATTCTCCGGTCCGCGGGGTGCCGCGTCATCGGCTTCGACGTCTCCCCGGCCCGTGCGACGCTGGCGATGGAGCAGGGAGCGCTCGCCGCCTTCGGAGCCCTAGGGGCGAAGGAGGCGGCGGAGACCGCCCGCCTGACCCGCGGCCGTGGAGTCGACGCCGTCCTGATCTGCGCGGCGACGAAGAGCAACAATCCGATCGAGTTCGCCGCGAATATCTCCCGCGACCGGGGGAAGGTCGTGATGGTCGGCGTGACCGGCATGGATGTGCCGCGCAACGACTACTACCACAAGGAGCTGACGCTCGTCGTCTCCCGCTCGTACGGTCCCGGGCGCTACGACGCCGCCTACGAGGAGCAGGGGCACGACTACCCGGCGGGCTATGTCCGCTGGACTGAGCAACGAAACCTCGAGGCGTTCCTCGACCTCGTCGCGGCGGGGAGCGTCAAGCCGGAGCTCTTCACGACACATCGCTTTCCCGTCGCCGACGCGGAAGCGGCCTACAAGCTGATTCTCGAAGGGTCCGAGCCGTATCTCGGCGTCGTCCTCGACTATCCCGCTCCGGCCCCTTCGGTCGGCACGGCGTCCGACCGCCCGCCGGGAACAAGGATCTCGCTCGCAGCCGCGACACGTACGACTGCTGCGGCGGGGACGACAGGAATCTCCTTCATCGGCGTCGGCAATTTCGCGAGGGGAACGCTGCTGCCGCACCTGCAGCGAATCGCCGGAGTCCGCCGCGAGGGACTTCTCTCGGCGTCCGGGCATTCCGCGGCCACCACCGGGGAGAAGTTCGGCTTTCGCTACTGCACCTCCCGGCTGCAGGACATCCTGGACGACGACGCGACGGATGCGGTGTTCGTGGCGACGCGGCACTCGCAGCATGCGGAGCTCGCCTGCCAGGCCGTTGCCGCAGGGAAGACGGTCTTCACCGAGAAGCCCCTGGCGGTCGATCTCGACCAGTTGCAGCTGCTGACGCGGGTCGCCTCTGAGACCGGGGGGCGGGTGATGGCGGGATTCAACCGCCGTTTCGCGCCGCTCGCGATCCGACTGAAGGAGCACTTTGCCGGTGCCGGCCCGCTGACGATGCACTACCGCGTCAGCGCCGGCCCGCTGCCGCACGGCCACTGGCTCGCATCGCCCGAGGAGGGGGGAAGGATCGTCGGAGAAGGATGCCACTTCTTCGACTTGCTGGCGTTCCTCTGCGGCGCTCGTCCGAAGTCCGTCTACGCGACATCGGTCGGCGCACCAGCCGCCGCGGGGCTCTCCGATGACCTCGATGTCATGGTGACCTACGAAGACGGCTCGATCGGGCACCTCACGTACTGCACCACGGGCGCCTCGGCGACGGCGAAGGAACGGGTCGAAGTCTTCGGCGGCGGCCTCAGCGGACTGCTCGACGATTTCCGACGGCTCGAGCTTCACCGCGGATCGCGGCGGAAGGTCTACGGCGGGGGATGGAGCCGCCAGGACAAGGGGCACCGCGCCGAGCTCGAAGCGTTCCTCGCCTCCCTCCGCACGGGAAGTCCTCTGCCGATCGCGTGGGAGTCGCAGGTCGACACGACGCTGACGACATTTGCCTCGCTCGAAGGGGCCGCAGCGGGTCGGCCCATCCTCCTCGACGAACTCCGCGCCCGCCTGTCGTCCATCGACCTGCCCGGTTCATTCCTTTCGAACGACTGACCGTTTGAAAATTCTGTTCTTCAGCCACTACTTCCCCCCCGAGGTCAACGCCCCCGCGTCACGGACCCACGCGCACGCCGTGCGCTGGGCGAGAGATGGCCACGACGTGACGGTCATCACGTGCGCCCCGAACTGTCCCGACGGCGTTGTCTACGACGGTTACCGGAACCGTCTGCTCCCACAGGTCGAGATGGTCGACGGCGTCCGTGTCGTCCGCGTCTGGACGTACGTCGCCGCCAATGCGGGCACCGTGAAGCGGATCGTCAATTTCCTGAGCTACATGGTTTCCGCGACGGTCGCGGCCCTCTTCCGGGCGCGGCCGGACGTCATCGTGGCCACCTCGCCGCAGTTCTTCTGCGGGTGGGCCGGCGTCCTGACGTCGTGGACCCGGTGGCGGCCGCTGGTCCTCGAGATCCGGGACATCTGGCCGGAATCGATCGCCGTCGTCGGGGCGATGCGCAAAGGCATTCTCCTTCGCATTCTCGAGTTTCTGGAAGTCCGGATGTACCGCGCCGCGCGGCACATCGTGGCGGTCGGAGAGGGGTATCGCAGCCAGATCGTGGAAAAGGCACCGGAGGTCCGCGGCGCCGTCTCGGTCATCACGAACGGCGTCGACACCCTGTTCTGCGAGCCTGCCAGACCGGACCGCGAGCTCCTCGAGCGACTGGGAATCGCGGGCAAGTTCGTCGTCTCGTACATCGGGACGATCGGGCTGGCCCACGGACTCGAAGTGACGATCGAAGCCGCGCGGCGGAGACGGGCCGAAGGAAAGGACGATGTCGCCTTCCTGATCGTCGGCGACGGCGCACGGCGGGCCGAGCTGGAAGAGCTCGCCCGATCTGCCGGGGTTGCCGACCTCGTCCTCTTCGCCGGGCGACTCCCGCGGGAACGGATGCCGGGCGTCCTTGCCGCGTCCGATGCGTGCCTCATCCACCTCAGGAAGTCGAGCCTGTTCGAGAAGGTGATCCCTTCCAAGATCTTCGAGACGATGGCACTCGGCCGGCCGATGATCATGGGAGTCGAGGGAGAGTCGCGAGAGATCGTCCTGCAGGCGGAGGCGGGCCTGCCCATGGAACCCGAATCGCCCGAGTCACTGCTCGCGGCGATTGACCGACTCCGCACGGAGCCGGGGCTTCGAGAGCGTTGCGGACGCCTCGCGAAGCAGTTCGTCCGACAGAACTACGACCGGGAGACGCTCGCCCGCCGTTATCTGACACTGCTGGAGGAGGTGGCCGGTCCTTCGTCCGGTCCGAGTCCGGCTGTCGTCGCCGAGCCGGAGATCGCCGCGGAGACTGCACCATGAATCCCGCGGTCACTGACAGCGTGTATCGCCGGCCGTTGGTCTGTCGGCCGCCAAGGCACGACGCATTCGATTCAGGCTGCCTTCCTGGCTTCTGGATGTCCACGGTCCTCCGTGCCGGGAGGCCTGCATGACTGACGCGGTGATCCATCCCGACACGTCATCCGCCCGGCGACCGTTCGTTCCACCGGCTCCGACGCAAGCGACACTCGGCCAGTCGCTCGGCCGGGGGCTCGCGATCCTGCGCTACCATCGGCCGTCGCAGCTCTGGAACCGCGCGGCGAAACTGGTCCGGCGTCGCGCCGGCTGGGAGCGATCCCCTGCAGACTCTCGGGCCGATTGCGGCGATGCCCAGGTGCGGGACGCCGCGTCGCCGACATTCGCGACGATCCGGGCGCGACGCCTCGCCGCGTGGCAGCATCGCCTGGAGGACTGGACCTCCAACCTCACGACGCGAACGGTCCGCTACCTGAACCACAGCCACCGGTTCGCCGATCGGATCGACTGGCAAATCGGCAAGGAGCACGGGGTCTCGGACCTGTGGCGGTTTCACCTCCACTATCAGGACGAGTTGCTCGCAGCGGTTGTCGAGGGCGACGACTCCGGGGAACGACGGGCTGCGGCCTGGCGGCTGATGGAGGAGTGGATCGAAGGGAATCCGCGCGGCGAGGGTCGCGGCGACGCCTGGCATCCGTTCTGCATCTCGCGGCGCATCATCAACTGGATGATCGCCTGGGACGTGATCGCTCCCCCCGGGGGCGATGCCAGCCGCCAGAGAATGCTCCACAGTCTCGCGGCGCAGGGGGCACATCTCGCCGACAACCTGGAATGGGACCTTCGCGGCAATCACCTGCTGGTCAATCTGCACGCGCTGGGTCTCGCTGCGGCGTTCCTCGAAGGTGTCACAGGGCAACGAGCGCTGGAGGTCATCGAAGAACACCTTCCCGGACAGCTGCACGAGCAGCTTCTCCCCTCGGGTGAACACTTCGAACGCTCCCCGATGTATCACGCCCAGATGCTCGAGGCGGTCCTCGACCTGGGGGATGCCCTCGCCGTGATCGCTCCGGACCTTGCAGCACAGTGCCGGCAGGCGGCCGGGCGAATGGCCGACCTCCTGGCGGCGATCCGGCATCCCGATGGACAGATCCCGCTGCTGGGGGACTCGGTCTTCGACGACACCCCCGCAGCGGATCCGCTCCTGAAGCACGCACGAACGGATTCGCCCCATTCTTCCAGCGAGGCAGGGGGGGCGGCTCGCGTCGGTGACTACTGGATTGCCCGCGACGCCGAAAACTTCCTGCTCTTCGACACCGGCCCGGTCGGAGCGGACGAACTGCCTGCCCACGCGCATTGCGATCTGCTCTCGTTCGAGGCGAGCTTCCGCGGAGAACGGGTGTTCGTCGACGCCGGAGTCTTTGACTACGAGGACGCTCCCCTCCGCCGATACGGCCGCTCGACGGCCGCACACAACGTCGTAC
>JAEYWB010000130.1 GCA_023429275.1 Planctomycetota bacterium | reverse complement strand
TCGTATACAGGCCAATGTCCGGGCCAAGCTCGTGGATCGCCACTCCGCGCGGAGTTGGGAAGTGACTTCGCCACAGAGGAGACAGAGATCACAGAGTGCCTGTAGACGACGTCGCCTGGCCCGACAGATCTCCCGCAGTGTCAGTCGCCCTCTGTGTCCTCTGTGGCAAAAAACGGAATCGAGCCCCACCTACGCCGCGGCGGTCGACGACGCGTTCTTGTCGGCGCGGTAGTTGTTCTTCTCTTCCAGGATCGACGAGGCATCGAACCGCTTGCCGAAGTACTTCGTCTGGGCTTCCTCGTTGCTGAGGACCGTCTTGGCGTCCCCGCTGACGAGCACCCGCCCCTCGACGATCACGTAGTTGCGGTCCGTGATCGTCAGGGTCTCGCGCTCGCGGTGGTCGGTCAGCAGGATGGAGATTCCCGAGTCCCGCAGCTCCGAGATGATGTCCTGGATGTCGTTGATGGTGATCGGGTCGATCCCGGTGAACGGCTCGTCGAGCAGGATGATCTGCGGGTCGCTCGCGAGGCAGCGGGCGATCTCGAGCCGGCGTTTTTCCCCCCCCGACATCGTGTGGGCGATCTGCTTGCGGCGGTTCTGAAGGCCGAACTGCGTCAGGAGCTTGTCGATCTTCTGCATCCGCTCCTTGTGCGAGAGGGGGAAGAACTCGAGGATCGCGAGGATGTTCTCCTCGACCGTCAGCTTGACGAAGTAGCTGTGGTCCTGCGGCAGATAGCCCATGCCGATCCGGCACCGCTGATACATCGGCCAGGAGCTGACGTTCTTGCCGTTGAGGAAGATCTTCCCGTCGGTCGGCGCGGTGAGTCCGCACGCCATCCGAAAGCTCGTCGACTTGCCGGCACCGTTCGGACCGAGGAGACCGACGATCTCCCCCTTCTCAACCGTGAACGAGACCCCCTGAACGGCGCGTTTGCCGTTGGAGTAGACTTTGACCAGGTCGAGAGCTTCGAGAAGTGCCATCCATGTCCCCTCCAGCGGGGACCTGCCCCGCGCCCCTCCGGACTCATTCCGGCCCGCGGAGTCTACGGCCCCGGCACCGATTCGAACAAGAGAGATCGCCGCCGCCGCAGTCGGGACCGCTGCAAACGTTCCGGCCGGAAGCAATTCCGCCGTCAAGGCTTACGGCAGGCTGGCCGTCAAGGCTTACGGCGGGCTGGCCCTCAGGCCGCGACCCCGCCTCAAGCTGCTGTTGACGACAGGCGCCGGAACCTTCAACACCGCTCCACGAGCGATTACACTGCTCGATTCCCCGCACGGTTCAGGGAGGCGACTCCCCGGCCCGTGCGGAATTTCTTTTCCATCAGCGTTCTGGCCCGTCGATGACCGATTCTTCCGCAGACGCTTCCGCCGCTCCCCTCTCCGTGGCCGCGGCCTCGCAGGAGGCTCGCGAGGAGAAGATCCTCGTTCTCGACTTCGGCTCGCAGACCGCCCAGCTCATTGCCCGCCGCGTCCGCGATCAGAACGTCTTCTGCCAGCTCGTTCGCCATGACCTCTCGGCCGAGCGGATTCGAGAGATCAACCCGAAGGGGCTGATCCTTTCGGGGGGCCCCGCGAGCGTCTACGCCCCGGGCTCTCCCCTTCCCGACCCCGCCATCTTCGACCTGGGCATTCCGATCCTGGGGATCTGCTACGGCATGCAGGCCGCCTGCCGGGCTCTGGGCTGCAACGTCGTGCCGGGAGAGTCCCGCGAGTTCGGCCACACTCACACGACCAAGCTGATCAACGACCCGCTTTACGACAGCGTCCCGACCGACTCCGTGGTCTGGATGAGTCACGGCGACCAGGTCCAGAACCTGACCGACCACTTCGTCCCGCTCGCCTCGACCGACACCTGCCCGAACGCGGCGGTCCGGCATCACACGAAGCCCCTGTACTGCCTCCAGTTCCACCCCGAGGTGACGCATACCGCCTTCGGGGGTGTGCTGCTCGGGAACTTCGTCCGCAAGATCTGCGGATGCAGCGGAACGTGGAAGATCTCCTCCTTTATCGATCAGCAGATCGAGACGATCCGCCAGCGGGTCGGCAAGAGCCGCGTGATCTGCGGGCTCTCGGGGGGTGTCGACTCCTCGGTCGTCGCGGCCCTCTTGTTCAAGGCGATCGGCAAGCAGCTCTCGTGCATCTTCGTCGACAACGGCCTCTTGCGCAAGGGGGAGCGGGAGCAGGTCCGCGAGCAGTTCAGCGACCACTTCCAGACCGACCTTCACGTCGTCGACGCCCGCCAGCAGTTCCTCGGTGAGCTTGCGGGGGTCGCCGATCCGCAGCAGAAGCGAAAGATCATCGGCCGGGTCTTCATCGACGTCTTCAAGGCGGAAGCGAAGTCGATCCCGGATGCCCACTTTCTCGCCCAGGGGACGCTCTACCCCGACGTCATCGAGTCGGGAGCGAGCGAAGACGGTCCGGCCCACACGATCAAGAGCCACCACAACGTCGGGGGTCTGCCGGAACAGCTCGGGTTCGAGCTCGTCGAGCCGCTGCGGGATCTGTTCAAGGACGAAGTCCGGCGGATGGGCCTCGAGCTCGGCCTGCCGGAAGACCTCATCTGGCGGCCCCCGTTCCCCGGCCCCGGCCTCGCCGTGCGGTGCCTCGGAGCGGTCAGCGAGCAGCGGCTGGAGACCCTGCGGGAAGCGGACGCGATCCTGATCGAGGAGCTGCACAAGGCGGGAGTCTACCGCGATGTCCAGCAGGCGTTCGCGGTCCTGCTCCCCATCCAGTCCGTCGGCGTCATGGGGGATGCCCGCACCTACGAGGACGCCCTGGCGATCCGGGCGGTCAACACCGACAACTTCATGACGGCCGACTGGTCCCGCCTGCCGTACGACTTGCTCCAGCGGATCTCGACGCGGATCATCAACAGCGTCCGGGGAGTGAACCGCGTCGTCTACGACATCAGCTCGAAGCCGCCGGCCACGATCGAGTGGGAATAGAAGTGTGAGGGAGCTGGTTCGTGCAAGGGACGGCAGCGGGTGAGGAAGTATCAAGTGGCAGGTATCAAGTATCAAATCCCGCGGCACCGGTCGCCTTGATACTTGATACCTGCTCCTTGAGACTTGGCCGCAGGAGGCCACCATGAAGTCCTTGACCGAGTACCTCGCGTTTACGCTGCCCGAACGGGTTGGCTTCCTCAACATCACGCCGCGGATCGAAGAGGTCGTCCGCCGCAGCGGGATCACGGAGGGGCTGGTGCTGGTGAACGCCATGCACATCACCGCCTCCGTCTTCATCAACGACGACGAGTCGGGCCTGCTGGAAGACTACAAGGCCTGGCTCGAACGGATCGCCCCGTTCGACGCATCGCCGGAGACCTACGCCCACAACCGGACGGGCGAAGACAACGCCGACGCCCACATGAAGCGGCAGATCATGGGCCGCGAGGTCGTGATCGCGGTCACCGATGGGCT
>JAEYWB010000170.1 GCA_023429275.1 Planctomycetota bacterium | reverse complement strand
ACGTCGAGTCCCGCGATGCGGACGTCCCCCCGTTGCGCGGGGATAATTTCTGCCGTCCCTGCCGTCCTGTCGTCCCTGACGGGACGATGACCTTGCGGACTCTCGGCGTTGTGGAGCCCGAGCGGGTGTCTGACACGCGCGGGCTACTTCGCCTTCGGAAACCCGTTCTTCAGCAGTTCGTCATACCCCTGCTGCAGGGGGCGGACGTCGTAGCCTGCCTTCCTGAGGTCCTCTGCCGCATTGAGGCAGCGGCCACCAGCGGCGCAGTGCGCGTAGATGATCTTCGTCTTCGGGAACTTCTTTGCGACATCGCCGGACTTCAGCGACTTTGGCAGCTCGCTCAGCGGAAGGTTCGTCGCATCCCTGAGATGCCCATCGCTCCATTCATCGACCTCCCGGACGTCGATGAGAACAGCCTTGTCGTCCGCAAGAGCCTTCTTGATCTGTTCGAGAGAGTCCTTCGTATGCTCGGCCGCTGCCGCGAACGTGGCGAGGAAGCCGGCGACGAGACTGAATGCAGCAGCGCGAATGTGAGAGATGTTCATGGTCGTCCCTGTGATTTGATGAGGCCCGAGCCGCATTCTGCGGCGTCGTCTTCCTGTTCTCAATCCGAGAGGCGGAACAGCCGGCGGATGGCATCCAGCAGCCCGTGCGGGGTCCCCTCTTTCGCTTCGTCCCGCAACGTCTCGAGCGGCGGGTGAAGCAGCTTGTTGACGATCCGCTCGACACTCCGTTCGATCGCCGCCCGGTCTCCGTTATCGAGGTGGCCCATCTTGCGGAACAGCTGATCGAGCTCCTGCCGGCTGATGTCGTGCCAGTGCTCCCGCAGCCGCTTGATGATGGGGCCGGTCGCCTTGTGACGGATGTCGTGCGCGAACCGGGCCGTCTCTTCCGAGATGATCTGCTGGGCCCGCTCGATCTCCGCAGCGCGGGACCGGCGATTCTGCTCGCAGGTCTTTTCGAGGTGGTCGATATCGAACAGGAAAATCTCGGGATCGATGTCGCTGATCCGGGGGTCGAAGTCCCGGGGTGCCCCGAGGTCGAGAATGAACAGCTGCTTGCCGTGGGTCCGCTTGCGGATCGGGGCCATCCGGGCGACGTCAACGATCGGCCGGTCCGCGCCGGTCGCGCTGACCACGACGTCGGCCTGCTCGATGACGGCATCGAGGTCGCTCCACGGGCGGGCGACGCCGTCGAACTCCGCCGCGAGCCGCTCGGCCCGCTCGAGGCTCCTGTTGCAGACGACGATCTTCCGCGCTCCCTCGTCCTGCAGGTAGCGGAGCGCTTCCGTCGCCATTTCGCCGGCGCCGAGGACGAGGACCACCTTGTCGTCAAACCGGTCGAAGATCCCCTTGCCGACGCCGACCGCGACGCTCGCGATCGAGATCTTCCCTTCGGAAAGCCTGGTTTCGGTGCGGACGCGTCCCGAAACCGCCAGGGCCCGCTGGAACAGGGCGTTCGTCACCGGGCCGCTCGCCTCGCTGCGGGTCGCGGCGTCGTACGCTTCCTTGACCTGGCTGACGATCTGCGTCTCGCCGAGGACCATGCTGTCGAGGCTGCTGGCGACCTCGAACAGGTGCTGGACCGCGCCGGCACCGGTCGCCTCGACCAGTTCCGGGAGGAAATCGTCGAGCGGGATCTGGTGGAACTCGCTGAAGAACTGGGCGAGTTGCAGCTGGCTTGGCCCCGCGTCGTCCGTCTCCTGCGCGGTGTAGACCTCAATCCGGTTGCACGTCGAAATGACGACCGCCTCCGTTTCAGGAAACCGTCTCCGCAACTCACCGTAGGCGCGGTTGAGGACGTCGGCGTTCGGGAACGCGAGGCGTTCCCGGACGGACATGTCCGCGCTCTGGTGGTTGCAGTAAACGACCTGGATATTCATGCGGCCGGCAGGGGAAGATTGGGTTTCAGGCCTCGTGGAGGGAGTCGGTGAGGTCGGAGGTGTCTGGGACGGCATGCGGGCTCACCTGTGGATTCCGCGGAACACTTCGAGCATCAGCACCGTGGCGAGCAGGAATCCGCAGGCCCAGATCGTTCGCCAGGCAACATGCCTTCCCTGCGGACGTTTCGACGAGAGGAGCCACACGAATAGTGACATGAGTCCCGCCCACAGGACGCCGCAGATGATGAACGGTGCCGAATAGAGATTGGCCGGATTGTCGCTCCCCTTCGAGTTCAGGATCATCCAGACGCCGCTCGCGAGGCCGATGGTCAACAGCGGGGCCGCGAGGACGACGGACCACCAGTTTCCGCGGGAGAGCCGCTCGAGGCTGAAGAGGTACTGTCCCTCGGCCTCCGGAGTCCGGTGACGCAGCCGATTGTGCTGCGCCAGGTACATCATGCTCTGCACCAGCCCCGAGACGACGCCGGCGATCCCCAGGACCATCGCCGAGACGTGAACCATTCCGATGGCGTGCGGGGCATCCCGCTGCGGGGGCTGCGCCCCGACATGCTGGGCGCTTCCGACAAGGACCAGGACGACCGGCAGGATGAAGATCGCCAGCCCCATGCGGTGGTTCGTCACCTGCATCAACAGGTACGTCACCGCGCCGAGCCACGCGAGAACAATCAGCCAGTCATGCATCGACGCCCAGAGGGGGGGGAGGCCTGACTGCCGGCTGCGGACGAAGATGTAGATCGTGTGAGCGAGCAGGCCGGCCGTTCCCAGAACGATCGCCCCCCACCGGCTCGAGCGGCTCGCCCAGCGGAACTGCGTCATCTCGAGGATGAGGGCGCAGAGGTAGCTCGCGAAGAAGCAGAGGACCGTCGTGTTCTCGAATCGGAAAGGCATGAAAGGGCTGTCACCCACTCAGGGATCGGCAGTGAGGCGGGACGGCAAGGCGGGAGGTCTGCGGACGATCAAGCTCTGAAGTATACGCGATTTCGCGCCGGCATGCGCGTCTTTGGTAGGAGTACGGGAATCCCCTCGAATGCACCGCGGAATCGGCCGCGAGTCGCCTTACCCCGTCCGGACGTGACGATCGCGACGGTCGTCCCGCCTTTCCGCCGCGGGCCGTCACCAGGAAGCCGGGACGCTGGTTCTGGCGGTTCGGCGGGAAATCGGGATCTCCGGGGAGGCAATCCGCGGCGAACCGGGTCTCTCGATTGCTGGCACTGCCGCGGGTGGTGGCGTAACGTGAGAATGTTCCGACGAAACGACTTGCACGTTCCGATGCTGAATTCCGCGGAGAGAGTCTGATGCGCCTCCTGATGACTTTGTCGCTGATCGCGTTCCTGAGCAGTCCGGGCCCCTGCTGCTGCGCCGCGGAGAAGATCAGCGTGCTGATCGTCGATGGTCAGAACAACCACGACTGGCAGCGGACCACCCCGTATCTGAAGGGGGTACTCGAGCAGACCGGGCGGTTCCAGGTCTTCGTCGTGACGACTCCCCCCGCCGGATCGCCGAAGGAACGCTGGAAGGGGTTCCGGCCGCAGTTCGCCGACTACAAGGTCGTCCTGAGCAACTACAACGGCGAGACCTGGCCGGAACACGCCCGGAAAGGGTTCGAAGACTTCGTCTCCGCGGGGGGCGGGGTCGTGAACGTCCACGCCGCCAACAATCCGTTTCCGGACTGGGAGGCGTTCAACAGGATGACCGGCCTCTGCTGGCGTCCGGCGGCCTTCGGCGACCGGGTGACCGTCGACGACGACGGCAAAATCGTGCGGACGCCGAAAGGGGAAGGCCCGGGAGCCGGCCATGGAAAGCAGCATCCGTTCACGGTGATCATCCGGGAGCGGGAGCATCCGGTCATGAAAGGCCTGCCCGTTGAGTGGCGGCATCCTCAGGATGAGCTGTATCACGGCCAGCGCGGCCCGGCGGCGGAAATGAACGTCCTCGCGACGGCGTTCTCCGACAAGGAAACCGGCGGGACTGGCGCCCACGAGCCGATGGCCTGGTGGATCCCCTATGGAAAGGGAAAGGTCTTCACGACGGTCCTTGGGCATGTCGGCGGAGGCCAGCCCCAGGATCAATGGCCGATGCGCTGCCGCGGGTTCCAGGCGATCGTCACGCGTGCATGTGAGTGGACCGCCACCGGCGAGGTCACCCTGCCACTGCCAGCCGAGCTGCCAACATCCGAAGCGGTCAGCCTGGCACCGTAAGGACAGAAC
>JAEYWB010000954.1 GCA_023429275.1 Planctomycetota bacterium | reverse complement strand
TGGGGCCGCGCGAAAGCTGACCTTGGATTACTGAGAGTCAGCCGCCCGACCCCACGGCGAGTGACCTCGGATTACTGATATCTGGCCTCTAACCTCTCCCCTCTCACCACTCACCTCCCTCAGGCCGCGACCTCTTCCAGCTTCTCGAGGATCGCTTCAACGTGTCCCTTCACGCGGACGTTCTCCCAGACCGCTGCGATCTTTCCCTCGGGATCGATCAGGAACGTCGTCCGGCGAATGCCGAGGAAGGTCCGCCCGTAGAGCTGCTTCTCTCCCCACACGCCGTACTTCTCACAAGTCGCGTGATCCTCATCGGCGAGCAGCGGGAACGGAAGCTCGAACTTGTCGCGGAACTTGACGTGCTTCGTAGGCGGGTCGGCGCTGATTCCCAGGACCACGGCGTCAGCCTTCTCGAGTCGCTTCCAGTTGTCCCGGAAGGAACAGGCCTGGTCGGTACAGGTCGGAGTGTTGTCCTTGGGGTAGAAGTACAGCACGACGAACCGTCCCTTGTAATCGGCCAGACGGTAGGTCCCCTCGGGAATTCCAGGGAGGGCGAACGACGGAGCACGCTTTCCGACTTCAGGGACAGGCATGGTTGTCTCGACGGTGGGATCAGGAGACGAGCGGAACTCTATTGGGGAAAGACCATCCGCGGGAGGAGGGTCTCTCCCGCGGGGACGAGCATCGCGACCAGTCGTCCGGCGGGATCGACCGCTGCGACCTCGCTACCGGAGGCGACGGTCTCCGGCGGGATCTCGAACCGGTCGCGGCGGATCGTCCGGCCGAACCGGATCTCCTCGCATTCCCTCTGGTCGAGCGGGATCGTCGGGAACTTCTCGATCGCGCGAGTCGCGGAGAGCAGGAACGATTCCGTCAGCGGCAGCGGAAGATCGTCGAGCGAGACGGAATCCGCGATGTCGAACGGACCGATTCGCGTCCGCTGGAGAGCGGCCATGACGCACTGATTGCCCAGGGCGATCGCGATGTCTCGACCGAGGGAGCGGATGTACGTCCCCGAGCCGCACTCGATCTCGAGGGTGAATTCGGGGAACGAAAAGTCGCGGCAACGGAGGCTCAGGATCTCCACCTCCCGGGAGGGGACGTCGAACTCCCGTCCCTTGCGGGCCAGGTCGTAGGCCCGCTGACCGCCAACCCAGATCGCCGAAAAGGCGGACGGGACCTGCGTGATCTTTCCGGTGAATCGCGGGAGAACCGCTTCCAGATCGGCGCGGCTCACTTCGACCAGCGGAACCTCCTCGATCTCCCCTTCGCAGTCCTCGGTGCTGCTCCGCTGTCCGAGCCGGAACGTGCCGATATATCGCTTCGGCTGGTCCTGGATGTACGGGACGAGCCGTGTCGCCGGACCGACACAGACGACCAGGACTCCGGTGGCGAGCGGATCGAGCGTTCCCGCATGTCCCACCTTGTGCGGCCGCGCATGCTTCGCCACCCGGTTGACGACCGTGCGGGACGTCAGACCGAGCGGCTTGTTGATGTTGAGCAGTCCAAACATGAAAAACTTCGATTCGCCTTGATGGAAAGGATCGAATGAGACCTTCGGAGGTCGTTCCCCGCAACGGTGCCGTGCACCAAAGCTCCCCGGGAGCAGATCGATGACACGGAATCGTTACATCCATCCGACAGAGACCGGTGAGTGTCCTTCGACGCTCGACCAGTGAATTCCTGCGGGGCGGGAAGATCGAAGGGGGACATCCGTTTCACCGGCAGAGCCCGGCGCCAAGCAGGCGTTGATGCTCCGGCTTCGGACGTTTCACGAGCCGCAGTCATACTCATTCGCCTGCTGACGAAGCCCAGTCCCAGGCAAGGAGCGTACCCCGTGAACACCCTCTGGAATCGAGCGAAGGAGGGGCTGTGGAACCTCACGCCGGCCCTCGTGATCCTGACGGTTCTCGTTCTCAAGTTCGGACCGTCGAACATCGTCCGATGGATCGACGACCGGCTGCATGCAGCCCAGCGAGCCGGGCGAGAGGCCGCACCTGAACGGAAAGATGTCGATCGTTAAATCCGGTCCGCCAGCTGATCGACGAGGAGGCGTCCGACGTTGAGGGAGGACGTCGCCGCCGGGGAGGGGGCGTTGCCGACGTTGACGACCCGGCCCGATCCCTGGATGACGAAGTCGTCGACGAGCGTCCCGTCGTTCCGCAGCGCCTGGGCCCGCACACCGGCGGGAGCCGCCACGAGATGCTCGGCCCGGATCGCGGGGACCAGCCGCTGAAGCGCCCGGACGAACGCCCCCTTGGACCAGGAGCGCCACATCTCTCCGAGCCCGGTCCGCCAGTGCTTCCGGGCGAGAGCTCGAAACCCAGGGTGGGAGAGTGCATCCCACAGGTCTCGCAAGTTGATGTCGGTGCGGCGGTATCCCTCGCGGGCCAACGCCAGGACCGCGTTGGGGCCGCAGTCGACGCCGCCGTGGATCATCCGCGTGAAGTGGACGCCGAGGAACGGAAAGCTCGGGTCGGGGACAGGATAGATCAACCCCTGGCAGAGATACTCCGCCTCGGGAACGAGCTGATAGTACTCCCCGCGGAAGGGAACGATCGGCGCCTCGGGCGTGCGGCCCGTCAACCTGGTGACGCGGTCGGCCTGAAGCCCCGCGCACGTCAGCAGGAAACGGGCCTCGACGCTTCCCTGCTCCGACTCGATCTCGATCCGCTCCTCTCGTTCAACGACCTTAAGCACGCGGGCGTTCAGCAGGATCGTTCCCCCCGCGCTGCGGATCTTCTCCTCGAGCCGCCGACAGACCGCGGGGTAGTCGACAATGCCTGCCTCGGGGACGTGGATCGCCCGGATGCCGGCCGTGTGCGGTTCGATCTCCCGGAGCCGTTCGCGCGAAATGATTTCGCACTGAACGCCGTTCGCCTGGCCTCGCTCGTAGATCGTCTGAAGCTGTGGAAACTCAGGCTCCGCGACCGCCACGATCACCTTGCCGCAGATCCGGTAGGGAATCCCCTCCCGATCGCAGAAGGCCTGCATCGCGAGCTTCCCTTCGCGGCAGTTCCTCGCCCGCAGCGAGCCGGGGCGGTAGTAGATGCCGGTGTGCAGCACCCCCGAGTTGTGGCTCGACTGGTGCGCCGCAACCTTCGACTCCTTCTCGAGGAGAACAACTTTGCGGCCGGGGAATCGCTCCGTGATCTGCCAGGCGGCCGCGAGACCGACGATTCCCCCGCCGATGATCGCGACATCGGCGGTGTGCGTAGGCATGGATCGGTCGGGGGAGGAGTTCGGGAAACCGCTCGCCGTCGGGCGCCCGCCCGCGGTCCGGAAC
>JAEYWB010000951.1 GCA_023429275.1 Planctomycetota bacterium | reverse complement strand
TTCCGGGACTTCTCGAGGTGCTCCTGGTCGCGGCGATCAGCCTGGCGGTGGCCGAGCTCGTCTCCCCCCGGCTGCGGGCCTGGGCACGGCACTACGGCCCGCTGCTGGCCGGAGGGATCAGTCTTTTGACCTTGTGGAGTCTCCTGACCGCCAAGCTCAACTGGCTTCCGCTCCCCTACTTTCCGGGTCCGGACCGGATCCTGCAGAGCCTGCGGGACGACCGCGAGACGCTCGCCGAGAGCACCTATCACTCGCTCCGCCTGCTTCTTTCCGGATACTCCGCGGGTGTCGCGGTGGGACTCATCTGCGGCGTCCTTGTCGGCTGGTTCCGGCATGTCCGCTACTGGGGGATGCCGCTCCTCAAGCTGCTCGGACCGATCCCCGCGACCGCTTATGTCCCGCTGATGATGGTCCTCTTCCCCAGCCCTTTCCTCTCGGGGACGGCGCTGATTGCCCTGGCGGTCTGGTTTCCGGTCACAATGCTGACGAGCTCGGGGATGGCGAACACTCCGGTCGCCCTGCTCGACGTCGCCCGCACACTCGGGGCAACGCCGCGGTACCTCATCTTTCACGTCGCCTTGCCCGCCGCCCTGCCGAACATCTTCCTCGGGCTCTTCATGGGACTCGGTTCGGCCTTCCTGACGCTGATCGTCGCGGAGACGCTCGGGGTCTCGGCGGGACTCGGCTGGTACCTCAAGTGGCAGCAGGGGTATCTCGAGTACGCCAACGTCTACGCCGCCATCGTGATCATGTCGCTCTTCTTCTCGGGGCTGATGACGCTGCTGTTCCTCATCCGGGACCGTGTCCTGAGCTGGCAGAAAGGGGTGATCCGGTGGTGAACCGCGGCTCCCTTCCCTTACCTGCATCCGGCTCCGAGGGCCTCGAGCTGGAGCTTCGCAACGTCTGCAAGAAGTACGTCTCCGACAGCGGAGCTCTCGTCGAGGCGCTCGACCGCTTTACGCTCTCGGTTCGCCCGGGAGAGATCGTGTCGCTGATCGGCCCGAGCGGCTGCGGCAAGTCGACGCTCCTGCGGTTGATCGCGGGTCTCGACTCCGCCAGCAGCGGCGAGCTGCGGCTGGGCGACCAGGCGATCACCGGTCCGGGGGCGGAGCGGGGGCTGATGTTCCAGAACCCCTGCCTGTTCCCGTGGAAGAGCGTCCGCCGCAACTTCGAGTCGGGTCTCGTCGCACGGGGCGTTCTCGCCCGGCAGCGGGGGGAGGTTGACGAGTTCCTGAAGCTCGTCGGTCTGGAAGCGTTCGCCGATGCCTACCCGCACCAGCTCTCCGGGGGGATGGCCCAGCGGGCCGCCCTCGCCCGGGCGCTGATCAATCATCCGCGAGTTCTGCTGCTCGACGAGCCGCTCGGAGCGCTCGACCAGTTCACGCGGATGCGGATGCAGGACGAAGTCCTGCGGATCTGGGAGGCCCGGCAGACGACGATGGTCCTCGTGACGCACGACATCGACGAGGCGCTCTACCTGAGCGACCGGATCGTCCTGATGACGGGCCGCCCCGGCCGCGTCGAACGGATCCTCGACGTCCCGCTCCCCCGTCCGCGTCACCGGACCGACCCGGCCTTCCTCGGACTCCGCAACGAGATCCTCGAGCAGCTCCACTTTGCGGGGGCGAGTTGAACGTTTGAAGCGAGGGACAGTGAAGCTGACGCCCGCTGGCATGGCCCTACTTCACGCTTGGCTCCTTGGCGCGAATGTCTGCAAGTGCATCATCGATCTCCTTGGCAACCGCGTCCCGCTTGTTGCTCGAGTATTTCAGGCCAATGAGCTTGATCTGCAGCTTCTTGATGGTGATTTCGTGCTCCGCATGCAGCTTGGATAAGGCGATGGCGGAACTCAGGTGAGTTTCGAGCTGGTCTCCACCAAGCAACCCTTCGGCAACCTTCAGACGAACACCGGCCGCCCTCCAGCACTCCTGCAGGAGGATCTCTGAAAACACCTCATCGGACTTCACGCTGTCGAACTTGTCTTTCCAGACATCCAGTGCGAGCCTGTACTTGTCGACAATCGTCACAAGTAATTCGCTGAACTCTTTCAACTGTTTCCCCTCAGGGGAGTCAGCGAACACTTTGACCTCGGCCCATGTCTCGCCAACCACTGTGCCGTAGTCTCGATAGTTGATGCCGACTTCCGTCCTGGCATTCAGCTTTTTGATCGCGTTCAGCGCGGAACGGGCCACCGCTGGTGGCGATGTGTAAACCTTGATTGCCTCCAGCTTCCTCGTCTCCTCGGCGAGTCGTTCCGCTTCGAGTTGCTTCTTTGCCTCCATCTCGGCGGCGAGGGCTTTCTGACGTTCCTCTTCCTCTTGGCGCTTCCGCGCCGCCTGGACTCGCTCTTCCTCCTCGCGGCGCTCCCGTTCCGCGACCTCTTTCTCCAACTCGTCTTTGAGAACAGTTCGAAGCTCGGCACTCCTGTCGGTGGCTGCCTCGACCTTCTCTCTGATCTCCACATCCGCAGAGCTGCGGCCCTTCGCAATGACCAGCTCATAGGCGTCCAGGGCCTGCCGAAGCTGTCCCTTGTCTTTCAGCTGGTCGGCGTTCTGCGCAAGTGCAATGACTTCGTTCTTCAGATGCGCCGCGTCGGATGTCGCCTTCAAGTCCCAGGCCACGTAGAGAGCGATCCCGAGCGCGACAGTTCCCGCAAACGCCACCGCGACGAAAAACAGACGGCGGGTCAGCCGATCCGACGTCGATCCCGGCAGGTCATCGGACGGAGCCTGCGCCGCCAGTCCAGTCGGTTTCGCTACGGGAAGTTCCGGTGGCGTCATGCGTCGCGAAGTGACACCCGTGCCGGGTTGGTTCGAGCCCCGAAACAACTTTCCGCAACTTCGGCATTTGACCTGCTTCCCCAGATATTTCTCCGGCGACGCGATCTGCACTCCACAAACCGGGCACGCAATCGTGACAGGAACGTTCATTCTTCAACCCTCGCGGAACGCGCCGGCCGGCGGACGACCGGACACAGCATCGGCCCAAGCTTCGAAGTGCCCCGCTGTCGGAAAACACCGGCAGACACCCGATGAAGCATGCGGACATCTGCCGCTGACACACTTGAAGCATGCTGACGAACACTCATTCCGCGGGGTCACGAGTTCTCGTCACCACGGGAAAAGGTTCCGGCCACTGCCCGACATCGCTTCAGGCTGATCAGGACACGTTGCCTGACCTCTAAGCCCTGTGTACCAAGGTTCACTATCGCGGTCAAGAAGTCGCTCGATGGATTGAGGGGGGACTCCTCGGGATGGGTTGATTCGGGCGAATCGTCTCGCAGCGAGCGGGACGGGCAAGTCACCCGGGGCCACCGCTCGGCCTGATCTGAACCCGATCCCCCAAGCAAAAAAGGACGCGACCTGCGTCGCGTCCCTCGAGTCTCAACAGAGCTTGATGGCAGCTTACGCCGCGCGGCGTTCCGGCATCGGGAACGCGATGCGGCGGGTCTTTTCGCCCGCTCCGACCGCCGAAGCCAGGGCGTCGATGACCCGTTCCTGGCGGGCCGCGCCGAGCTCGGCGTAGATCGGCAGGGCCAGGATCTCGGCCGAGGCCCGTTCCGACTCGGGGAAGTCGCCGACCTTGTAGCCGAGGTCCTTAAAGCAGGACTGAACGTGCAGCGGCTTCGGATAGTAGACCGCGCAACCGACCTGCTTCTCCTTGAGATGCTGGATCACCGCGTCACGCCGGCCGCCATGGACCCGGACGCAGTACTGGTTGAAGACGTGCTCGCACTCGGGACGGGTCACCGGGAGATCGAGCTCCGAGGTCGCGCCGAGCTGGCGGAGACCGGAGGCGTAACGGCTCGCGTTCTCCTGCCGGCCGGCGGCCCACTGATCGAGGTACTTGAGCTTCACGTCAAGGACTGCGGCCTGCAGGGCATCGAGCCGACTGTTCATACCGACTTCGACGTGCTCGTAACGACCGACGTCGCCATGGACGCGGAGCCGCTTGAGGCGGGCCGCCAGGTCGGCATCGTCCGTCGCCAGCATGCCGCCGTCGCCAGCGCCGCCGAGGTTCTTGGTCGGGAAGAAGCTGAAACAGGCGACCGTGCCGAGGACGCCGGTGCGGCGCTTGTTGTACGACGCGCCGATCGCCTGGCAGGAGTCTTCGATGATCGCCAGCCCGTGACGGACCGACGTCCGCCAGAGGGGGGCCATGTCGGCACACTGGCCGAACAGGTGGACCGGCATGATCGCCTTGGTCCGGGGGGGGACGGCCGCTTCGACCGCGGCGGGGTCGAGGTTGTAGGTGACCGGGTCGATATCGACGAACACCGGCGTCGCGCCGCAGCGGACGATCGAGCTCGCTGTCGCGAAGAACGTGAACGGAGAGGTGATGACTTCGTCGCCGGGCCCGATGTCGAGGGCCATCAGGGCGAGGATCAGAGCGTCGGTCCCGCTGGCACAGCCGATCGTGTGGCGGGCATCGCAGTGGCGGGCGACGGAGGCCTCGAACTTGCTGACCTCCTCTCCCATGATGAACGACTGCCGGGAGAAGACGCGGTCGACAGCTTCGCGAATCTCGTCCTTGATCGATTCGTACTGCTCGACCAGATCAATCAGCGGAACCGGGGCAGGGGTGTCGGAACGCTGGGCATCAGAGAAAGGGAGAACAGCCGACATGTGCGACTCCATTCGCAACGGTGCATGACCGGACGGCCGGTCACGAGGCAGCGGAACAAGTCCAGACCTGACCATGCTAAGAAAATACGGATTCTGAAATGCCAGGGTCAATACGAAGGGGGCCGAGGCCGACTTTCCCCGCGAAAACTGCCGCTCCAGGGCCGGCGATGGTTCGTTGACGCCCCTGAAGTGAAGTCGTAGCATCTAGTTGCGCACATTCGCCGGAATTTTCGCCCTGCTGCGGCAGAATGGTTTCATGGCGTCTCCCTCACCTTCCCCGGCTCCGGCACGAAGCGTTTCAGGCTCGTCGTTGCCGCGGATCCGGCCTCCCGTGCTTCGGGTGACCGCTTACGACCGCGTCAGTTCGCTGCTGATGGCGCTCCTGCTCGCGGCGGGAGGAGTGGTGGTCGTCACGGTCGGATGGTGGCTGACGACCCGGCCTCCGCCGCCCCCCGCCCCTCTCGTTCCGCTCGAAATCGTTG
>JAEYWB010000930.1 GCA_023429275.1 Planctomycetota bacterium | reverse complement strand
CTCCGGGCGCCGGAGCGCATGGGGGCCGCCTCCTTCTTGCTTGAACGGCGTTCCGGGCTTCTGCCCGCCGTGATGACGAAGGAGGTGCCTCCGCGGTGGCTCCGCGTTATCGTTCGCTGTCCGGCCTCCGCAATTCGGGCTGCCTGGTGACGGTCTTCTTCACAGCGGATCCCGGCTCATTTCCCGAGCGAACCTGCTGATGAAATCTCTCGTTCTCGCCGCTCTCCTGGGATTGTTCACAGCGTACGCGGACGCAGCCCGGGGAGGGGATTTCGCCACCGAGACTCTCGACGCGACATTCAAGCTGTTTCATCCCGACTCGACCGCCACCTGCTTCCTGGTTCGGCGCGACCAGTCTCCGGAGGATGACTCGGTCTACCTCGTGACGGCGGGCCACGTCCTGGAAGGGACGAAGGGGGAGACGGCGATCCTGGTGCTCCGGGAGCGGCGCGAGGATGGCTCGTACGCCCGGCACGATCACACGATTGCGGTCCGGCGCCAGGATCAGCCCCTCTGGCGGAAGCATCCGACGGAAGATGCCGTGGTGCTGCGCCTTGCCGGGAAACTGCCTGTTCCGGCGGCGGCGTTGCCAATGTCGACGCTGGCCGACGAAGAGGGACTCACGAAGTCGGGACTGCACATCTGCAGCCAGGTCTTCGCCCTGTCTTACCCGCAGCGGTTCGAAGCGAACGAAGCGGGGTTTGCCGTGGCCCGGCAGGGGATCATCGCCAGTCATCCGTTCGTCCCGGTTGCGCGGTATCACACCTTTCTCGCGGATGTGACGGCGTTCAGCGGTGACAGCGGCGGTCCCGTGTTCGTCGAGGGGAAAGAGGGACATCCCCTGATCATCGGGATCGGTGTCGGCCAGTACCGCCACGTCGAGAAGGTCGAGACGGAGTTCGAGGAGCGGGCGACGCATCACCCCCTGGGGATCGGGATCGTGCTGCATGCCCAGTTCGTCCGGGAGACGATCGAAGTCGCTGCGAAGGGGACCGACTCCAAACCGCAATAGCTGACGACGCGGCGTGGCAAATCAGCGGCCGAGCCGTTCGGCGTAGTACGCGTGAATGATCGCGCGATTCGCGAGAAGGTGCTCGGGATCGATCAAGGCGACGTCGTCGACCTCGTTCCTGAAGAACCGGACGGTGTTTCGCCCCTCGAGCTTGCTTTCGAGGAAGACGTCGATCAGGTCCGGCCACTCGGAGATGTCGAACTCCGCCGTCTCGGTTGCGACGCCGTCGCGGCGACCGCGAACGGTGTTTCCCTTCCTCGCCCGAATCTCGAAGGCCTCGGTGTCGAAGGAAATCTTGAAGCGGTCGGGTGAGACTTCATTCTCGCCGGTCTCCGTGAGCCGCAGGACGAGCCTGGGGACCTTGACGCCCGGCTTGCGATGAACGGAGAGCTGCAGGGGATGGAGCGGCGCCCCTTTCGGCTCGATCCAGTCGGACTGGTCGGCCGGGTCGGTCCGGCGTTCGACCTGGCTTTCGATGAACTCCCACACTCCGTGGATCGTGATTTCGGTCTTCTCCCGCTCCCAGCGGTTCGGCTTGCGGGGTTTGGAGGTCGAGTTCCGGAAGACCAGAACTTCGAGCTTCACGGTCTGGCCGGGCTGAAAGGCGGCCATCGTCTCCTTGAGCCGCCTGGCATCGGTCATCTTCCTGCCGTCGATCTCGCGGATCACGCATCCATCGTCGAAGGGGCGGTCACCGGTGAGGCTTCCCGAAACGTAGAGATTCTCGCCCGGGGGGAGGGGCAGCTTGCGGAGACTGGCTCTCTCCTTGAGGTCGATGTCTGTGATCGTAAACGGCTGGATCGATCGCTCCCACTGCTTCTTCAGTGCGGAGTGGATGTCGGCGTGGGTCTTACGTGTCGCCGGCTCCTCGGCCCGCGCAGCGCCGCACAACAAAAGGACACAGGCCGCAAGAAGACATCGCATGGGATGAGCCCTCGAACTCGACTCGACCGTCCCGAGCCTCCAGTGGCATCGAGCTTACGTCCTTCGAGCCGGGGCCGGTAGCGTGCTCGGCAGAGCCGCAGGTGCTGGAGGCTGGAAATTTCAGGGCGAACTCGTCCGCCGGCCCGCGCTGGCGTCCGGCTTTCGATGCGGCTGCGATCGATCGGGACGCGGATCGTGGCCTGAACCGGACGCCAGCGCGTGCCGGCGAATCGAGCGCCCATTTGTGACTCGGAATCATTCCGGCGCGATGCCGACATCGGGCCGGCGAAGGAGCTTCTCGTGGAGCACTGCCAGGAGAATGAACAGGAGCGCGGCACCGATGGGAACGGACTCCAGGCAGACCCTTCCCGCCAGGACTCCCAGTGTCCCGGGGACGGCCGCGGCGCCGATCATGGCGGAGCCGACCTGGAAGCCGATGGCGTGGGTCGACAACTGCGTCCCCAGCCGTCGCGGGGTCCGCGACATCAGGCAGGGAAAGACCGGGGCCAGGCCGAAGCCGGCGAGTGAAACTCCCAGGAAAGCGGCGTCGATCGAGATTCGCGAGGCGAACAGGATCGCCCCCGTGGCGGCGGCCAGCAGGCAATACCGCAGGAGCCGATCGACTCCGAACCGGTCGGCAATGAAGCCGGACAGCACCCGTCCCACACCGAGACATCCCCAGTAGATCCCGACCGCCAGTCCCGCGGCTCTTGGACTGACCTGCCGTGACTCGGTGAGGACCGTGTACGTCCACTGGCTGAGCGTCACCTCGAGTCCCGTGTAGAGGAAGAAAACCGCCATCTGGAGCTGAACCGAGCGGTTCCGCAGAGCCGCTCCCGTTCCGATCGGCGATGCGGTCGGCTCGGAGGGGGGCGTGGAAACCGCTTCGCCCCAGGACCGGTACGTCATCAGGAAGAGAACGGCCATCGCCATCATCGTTGCGCCGACGGACGAGTACCCGACGCTGTATGGCCGGCCGCTCGAAAGGATTGTCGACTTCAGGATCGGCCCGATGAGCGCCCCGAGGCAGTAGCAGGCGTGCAGCCAGATCAGGTAGCGGGTCGGCAGGTGGTGGGCCGCATACCCGTTGAGGCCGGAGTCGATCGCGCCGGAGCCGAGCCCGTGCAGGCATCCGCAGAAGACGAACAGCGCCCAGATCGGCGAGAAGGCGAATCCGTACATGGATGCCGCCACGAGCGCGGTGCTCGACGCGAGAATGAGCCCGATTCCGAAGGCGTGCATCAACCGCCCGGCCAGGAAACTGCTGAGCAGGTAGCCGAGTCCCGAGACCACCATGACGAGGCCGACGGCCCCCTGGCGGAGCCCGAAGGTGTCTCGCACCGAGGGCCAGGCGACGCCGGTCACGGCGTCCGGCAGCCCGAGGCTGACGAAGCCGATGAAGGCGAGCGTAATCAGGAAGGCGTTCGGGCGAGCCCCGGCCGGGCGATCCATTCTGTCGAATCCCTTCGTTCCACCCTCAACTCGGGTCGCCGGTCAGCCGTCCTCAGCCGGAACGTGCCGGCACCCGGCTGGCGCCCTGGGCCGGCGGCCGCCCACCTCGCTCCGCATCAGGATGTGTGACACCGTCCGGGCGAGGGACCGAGTTGTCGCAGTCCCGTAAAGACCCCGCAAGTCGCGCTTCAAGTTCCGCCCTCCCGGATTCGATCTTGAGACGAGGAACCCCGCCGGGATAGAGTCCCGCGCGCGGCAGCCTTGGGACCAGCCGAAACCCTGCGGCGATCGTCTTTTACGGATCCCTGCGACGACTCGCGACGAGCCCACACAGTGAACACTCTTCCGCTGGACGTTTCCCGATCGTTCTGCGTCATGCTGCATGACGTCGCCCCGATCTATGCCTCGCATGTCGCCACGTTCACCGAGGCGATGGCGCCGCTCATCGGAACGGCGATGTCGGCGGCCGTCGTCCCCTGCTGGGCGGGAGTCCCCCTCGGCGAGAGCGACCGGCCCTTCCTCGACCGGGTCCGGGCCGAGTACGGCAACATCCAGCTCCACGGCTACGAACACTTTCGCCCCGGCCGCGGCGGATTCCGCTCGAAGATCGCGGACGGAAAAGACGAGATGAACGGCCTCGACGCGGCGGAAACCGACCGCCGGCTCGCCGCGGGACAGGAGATCCTCGAGCGCTGGCTCGGCCAGAAGGCGTGCGGCTTCATCGCGCCGACGTACGCCGTCGGCCGGGCGACACCGGATCGCCTCGCGAAGTTCGGCATTCACTACACCGTCGGCTACGGCAGCGTGATCACGTCGACCGGAGAGAGCCTGCCGCTCGCGAGCTGGGTGTGGGACGTTTCCCCCATCCGCCTGCTGTGCCGCGCCGGATACCGATTGGGGCAGATCCAGTCCCGGTTCCGCAAGCGCGCCCTGCCGTGCGTGGTTCTGCACCCGCTCGATCTCGAACGCGGGTTCCTCCCGCAGATCGTCAAGACCGTCCGGCAACTGCTTCAAGCGGGACGGCAACCGGTGCTGCTGGAGTCCGCAGGATACGGAGCCGCGCCTCGACCGGTGGCGGCGTAACAATCCGCCCGGAGACGAACGTCGTGCCGCGCCACTGGGTCCGCGCCAGTCCGAGATGCGACAGCAGTGCCCGCGCCGAAGCCGCCATGACGAACAGCCGGCCCAGCGGAGCCAGCAGGGTCGCCACGATGGGGGCCCCGACCAGCCGGAACATGACGACGTCGATGGCCGACCGGATCGTGAATGCGATGGCGAACCCGATTCCGGCGGCGTGCGTCAGCCACTCCAGGCTTCCGGTGCGGACCGCATTGGCTGCGCCGAACAACGTCGCGCCGAGCGGCAGCAGGAACAGGACCGACATCCGGGCCAGCGTGATGGCGAGCTGTCTGGGGGTCAGGGCCCCGTTGAAGATCCGGCTCCAGCCGTTCCAGGAATCGCGGAAGGTGCGGTACGCGGCCGTCTGGTAAAAACCTTCTCCCTGAGCGACGCCGATCCGCAGCCCCGCCCGCTTGGCGGCCCGGGCGAGTTCCAGGTCCTCGGAGATCCTGGAACGGACGCAGCCCCATCCGCCGATCGCCTCGAACGGGGCACGGCGGACCATGATGAATGCGCCGTTGGCGAAGGCCTCGGGCCAGCGCGGGTCGCTGACCCGTTCCGGCCGCAGCCAGGCCAGGATCGCCTCGGAGCAGCACGGAACGGCGACGGTTTCGCGGAGAGACGTCATCGTGTACCGGGCGGCAATCGAGAGGAGATCCATCTCGCGGCGATTCATCTCGGCCGCGACGGTCCGCATCGCGGAGGGGGCCAGGAATTCGCAGTCGGCATCCGTAAAGCAGACGAGGCTTCCCCTCGCCTGGGCGAGCCCCAGTTCCAGGGCATGCGGCTTGCCGAACCAGCCGGACGGCAACGTCGAGACATGCACGACCCGCAGGCGGCCGGCGAATTCGAAGGCGAGCCGGTTCAGGATCTCGCCGGTGTCGTCGGTGCTGCGGTCGTTGACCGCCACGACTTCGAGACCGGGATAGTCCTGGCGGAAGAGTGATCGAATGCAGGTTTCAATGCAGCAGGACTCGTTCTTCGCGGCGACGACGACGCTGAGCCCGGGAAGTTCGGAGGGGCACGAGGGACCGGCCAACGGTCGAAGAGGGGACTGGCTTCGGCAGGCCCGCACGTAAACGACGGCGATCAGGCACCAGACGCCGGCGACCCCCCAGGCGATTGCCGCCGGACCGTAGGTGTAGAGGAAATCCATACCCCGCGCCTGTTCATTGAAACTGCGTGTTGAAAAGGGAACTCAACCCGCCTTGATTCCCCACAGCGGCGCGAAGACGCGGCAGAGCCGTTCGCGGAAGCCATGGGCGCGACGTCGTCCCGATCGGGGCCGACAGGTCGTCCGCCGATCGCGCTGCCTGCACTGTGCGACCGGTCGTCATCGCCCGGTCGGGCTGGCGTCGAAACCCTATGTCGCCCCTGACCGAACGCAAATCGCGGGGAGCGTGAGTCGGGCCGGAGGCGACCGCGAGTCCCCGGTTGCCTATCTCGCGGATCCGCAGCCGCGTTCAAAAAGTTCCGGCCTGAGAGATTTGGATGGGAATCATCGAAAACTGTGCCTTCTTTTCAGCCGCGCCTCCCCGGGGACGGCGCATCCGGTAGGACTTGCGCCGTCCATCGCGAACGTACCGGGAGACGACACGTTTTGTTCTCGCAGCGTCATGTTGCCGGGGGGCGACGGATTCCCGGCGACCTCACCACTCGCTGGGGGCGGAGCGGTCCATTAGGCTGGAGCCGGATCTGCCGTCGGCTCTGACTGCCGGCGGTCCGCACGCATCCCCTGCCGGTGATCGAGGCGATTCACGATGACGAAGACTGACGGCGGCCCGGCCCCGCTCTCGCGACGGGCGATCCTTCACGAGGGGGCACTTTTCCTCGCTTCAGCGGCCTGTCTTGATGCGTCCTCCCTCTGGGCGGGAGGGGACGCCGACCGGCTGCGGGTCGGTCTCGTGACCGACCTGAATTACGCCGACAAGCCGTCGGCCGGCTCGCGGCACTACCGCGAGAGCCTCGGCAAACTGGCGGAAGCCGCGAAGCAGTTCGAGACGTCGAAAGTCGATCTCGTCGTCGAACTCGGCGACCTGATCGACGCCGCCGATTCGGTCGAGACGGAACAGCGGTACCTGAAAACGATCTACCGGGAGTTCTCCTCGACGGCGAAGGACCGGCACTGCGTTCTCGGGAACCACTGCGTCGACACGCTGACGAAGGACGAATTCCTCGGCGGCGTGGAGCAATCGAAGTCGTATTACTCGTTTGACCGGGGAGCGTTCCACTTTGTCGTCCTGGACGCCTGCTTCCGCGGAGACGGTGAGCCGTACGGTCGCAAGAATTCCGTCTGGACCGACACGAAAATCCCGCCGGCCGAGCTCGAGTGGCTGCAGGGGGACCTGAAGTCCACCGACCGGAAGACGGTTATCTTCGCTCACCAGCGCCTGGACGTCGCCGACGCGCATGGCGTCAAGAACAGCCCCGACGTCCGCAAGGTCCTGGAGGACTCCGGCAAGGTCCTGGCGGTCTTCCAGGGGCACAGCCACCGGAACGATCTGAAGGAAATCGGCGGAATCCACTACTGCACGCTCGTTGCGATGGTGGAGGGGAGCGGAGCGGAGAACAGCGGGTATTCCGTCATGGAGCTCGATCCGAACGGGACGATCCGGTTGACCGGTTTTCGAAAGCAGAAGGGGTACGACTGGAAACGGGCCTGAGAAGGTTTGACCCCCCCGGGAGGGAGCGGCCCGCCCGGTCGATGGCAGAAACCGGGGAAAAATGTCGTCAAACCCTGCCCGGACTTACAGTTGTTGACGTTTGCCCGCCCCGATAGACTGCTCCGCTTCCAGAAAGCCGCATAAGGAATCTGTGCCGTGACGATCGATAAGAGTCTCCGCCGCAAGGGCGGGCTGGCCCGCACTCGCAACGTGATGAAGCGCGACGAGCGGATCGCCAAGATGAAGGAAGACGAAAAGTGGCCGGAAGGCCGCAGCGCCCTGGGGCTGCCGAAGACGCGCGTCCAGAAGCTGGCCATCGGCAAGAAGAAGAAGAAGAAGGAAGAGGGCGAAGAAGCTCCGGCGAAGGGGGCTGCCAAGGGTGCCGCCAAGGGGGCACCGGCCAAGGCCGCAGCAAAGGCCGCTCCGGCAAAGAAGTAGCCGTTCGAGGTTCGACTCCGAACCGCGCAGGATTCCGCAGCCCGAGTTCGCTCGGGCTGTTTTTGTTGACCCGTGCGGCTCGGGGCCGGGAGTTCGCCGGCCCGATCGCTCGGGCCGTCAGCGGCTGTACCACGCCGCGAGCTTCCCGATGTCCCCCTTCTGGGCCAGCATTCGGACGCGGGTCCGAAACGCCGCCGAGCCAAAGATGTCGGCATAGCCGTGGTGGTGGTCGGCGATCGCCAGACCTCGCGAAATATCGTCGACGGTCACCGCGGTCCGATCCCCGCTCGCCGCCAGCCACCGGGCGAGCCACAGGACGACGGGATAGATGAGGGCCAGGCTCGAAAAGCCTTCGACGAACGGAACGCCGTAATAGGCCGGTCCGCAGAAGTGCAGCCCCTGGATCTTCACGCGGAAGTACCGGGTCAGAATCTCGTCGGCCTCCTCGGGGATCGGTCCGAACGACTTCTCGAGACTTTCGAACGGAACCGGACGAAAGCCGGGCTGCATCGGCGGGATGAGTCCGCGTCCGCGCGTGAAGGCAATCGCGGATCTCAGAAGTCGCCAGCGGCCCCGCCAGCCGGACCGGCGGTCCACTTCCGTGTCCTTGCGGGCGTACTGCGCGGCGAGGAGGCGGAAGTTCATCCGGCCGATGGGGCTTGGCTCGGGGACCGCCGCCAGGTCCGGCATATGGCCCGCCACTTCCTCACGGAGGATCTCGACCAGTTCGTCGACTCGCGCCCCCCTGATCTTCTCGAACGAGGCCTGGCCAACGAGCGGCACCCATTCAAAGGCCTGGATGATCCGGGCGGCGAGCGGCTCGTCCTCCTCGGCCAGGGTGGCGTCGAGCCCCCGGACGAGCCGCATGAAGTCGGGCCATTCCAGCCGGGCCGTCCCCGACACGGCCGGCGGCGGAAGTTTTTCCCCACCCTCCGGAACGACGAGACGCATCAGCTCGTTGAGATCGCCCGACTGTTCCCGCAGCGTCGTCCCCTTGTTGGCCACGACCGAAGGGCAGCTGTACCGCAGGCTGATGGAGATCGAGTTTCCGGACGGGTGAAAGGCGTACGGGTAGATCCGGCAGGCGAGCGGTTTGGCGGGTTCGCCGAACTTCGCGTGGATCCGGCAGAGCCCCTTCTCGTCGAGGAAGGCGCACGCTCCATCCGCCTGGTGAGCGAGCCGCGTTCGACCCGGGCGAAGCCACCCCCCCTCCTTCACGAAGAGCGGCCCTTTCACTCCGTCTTCGGCCCGCCAGCCTTGCGACTCGATCCGCTTCCGTTCCTCCTCGGTGATGTAGATCGCATGCTGCCGGCAACAGCCGCCGCAGCTGTGGCAGCTCCAGTTCTGGAGTGTGGGAAGGTGAAGGGTGATCGCCATGCGGGATGAGATCGGAGTCCGCGACGGAGGGACTCGGAACCAGAGGCCGCCCGGACGAGCGGGCACCAGGGAAGGTCGAGGAGGAATCCCCAGTCGCGACCGGGGCTGGAAAGTCGCGATCGTAGAGGGTTCGATGCGATATTCTACGCACCGCAGCCTCTTTCGACCGGAGACGACTTCCATGTTCTGGCGTCCCCCCCTTCGAACGTTCCTCTCGCTGGCGATTCTGATCCAGGCGGCCGGCGGGGCCGCGCGCCCCACC
>JAEYWB010000918.1 GCA_023429275.1 Planctomycetota bacterium | reverse complement strand
GCCCCGACCCCCTCGGTGAACAGCGCTTCCGCCTTGTCGTAGTCCTTCTGGGCTGCGTACTGCTCGGCCACGTAGTAGCGGAGCCCCGGATTCTGCGGGTCACGCTTCCGCATCGCCTCGAGCCGCGGCATCAGCTCCGACTCCTTCTTGAGGTCGGTGAGCAGATCCTTGAGAAGCTGGTACGCCGCCCGCCCCTTGTTCTGCAGCTGGGCGCCAAAGTACTCGTCGAGCTGCTTGAGGGACTCTTCGGGCTTGCCGGTCTCGCGGAAGACGAGGGCGAGGTTGTAGCTGTGAGTCGCCTTCGACCCCTGGACCCGCTGGCTCGCCTCGTTGAACGCCTCGACAGCGAGATCCGGCAGCTTCGCGCTCAGGAAGGTCTCGCCGAACTCCTCGAGCATCTTGCCCGGCTCCTTGAAGATCCGCTCCTTGTCGGAGTCCGAGAACTTGTCGGAGTTCTTGAAGGCGGCGAAGACGACCTTGTAGTGCTCGGAGGCCTTCTGGAAGTCTCCCTTGGCCCGATAGAGGGTCCCCAGGTCACGATGCATCGTGAGGGCGTCCGCGGTATCGGGCTTGACCGTCTTGAGAGTCAGCCCCTTCTCGAGAAGCTCGATCGCCACGTCGGGCTGCCGCAGGTTCGCCCCGGCCAGCACCCACAGGAACCGCAGTCCCCGCGGATCGCGGTCGGCCGCCTCGAAGGCAAACTTCTTGGCTTCCTCGGTCTCCCCGCTGTCGTGCAGGAGGCCGATGAGTGGCCCATAGGGCATGATCGCCGAGGGATCGAGCTCGACCGCCTTCTTGTAGGCCGCGATCGCCTTGGCGGTCTCGCGGCGGTGGGAGTGAACTTCCCCCGCCATGTACCAGGTGCGGGCCTTGCGGCGGATGACGCTGTCTGCCGATTCGGCCTCGGCCGGGACGAAGGGCTCGGCGATGTCGTCCGTAATCTGCAGCCGAAGCCCCTTCGGAGCCGGGGCCGCTTCGTCGACCTGCATCGGAACAGCGGGGGTCGTGGGCCGCGCCTCGGCACCACTGGCGGGGACGGAGACGGCGGCGGCCAGGAGAGCAAGACCGGCAAGACGAACTGGCAACATGAGAATCCTCATCCGATCCGACGGCAGGTATTCGTCGCAATCCTGCACGTCGGCCCGGTCGCGGGGACGCGCAGTGATCGTCGACAGCTCCTTCGGCTTCCGAATTCCATCCGGAATGGCCGACTTCACAGCGTATCAGCCGTCAAAAGAGATTGGCAGTCGAGATGCCGGACGGTCGCCATCTCGCTGCTTGAGATGAGCGAGGTGACGACCGACCGCCGCCCGTGATCAGGCGAACTTCCCGGTCGAATGGCCCTGGAAAGCGCCCAGCGAGATATTTGCCGGCAGCAGGGCAATACGTCGACTGGCGGCCCGGCCTGAGAAAGGCCATGAGCTCGCCCAGCCCGGCCAAGCGGGTCGGGGCTGGGTTGGAAGAAGGCGACTTCCTGGGTGGACCGCTCGGGCAACGCTCGGCCGGCCTGTAAGGCCGTGCTACGGAGTGGTGGACGGGGGAACCGATCAGGCGTTCTTTTCGCCGCGGTCCGGCTGGTATTCCCACGTGGCGTTGCCGTCGAACTCGAACTCCCTGACGTTGGGGTCGAAGCGGTCGCCGCGACGGTGGAACTTCTGCACGAGAACCTTCCGCGAAATCCCGGTCAGCTGGCCCGGCTCGGAACTCTGATAGATGTTCGTCAGGCCGGCGATGATCACCTTGAAGAAGTCCGTGTCGGGATTGATCCCCCGCCAGGTCGCGACGCCGTAGATGTAGGGAGGATCGACCACGTCCGTCGGAACCGCTTCCGGGATCGGCTGGACGATCCGGACCGAGTCGAGGAACTTGTTCGGCTTCTCGACCTTGTTGATCGCGGCGACCGCCTCGGGAAGGATCGCGTCGAGGAGGATCCGGGTCGGAACTTCCGTCTTCGGGTCGTCGTAGCTCACGAACGTGAACTGCGGCAGGAACATCGGCTTGCCCGGAATCGGCTCGGGCGGATTGGAAGGCTCGACGTCTCCCGCATCGCGGACGACGATCGGCCGGCGGAGAACGCGATAGCACAGGTACCAGATCTGTTCGCGGTTCGTCTTTTTGGTCGCCGGGTCGAGAATGTCGACGAACGTCAGACGCATCGGCTTGTAGGCGATGTCCATGACCCACAGGTCGCGCTGCCGCGCGATCTCTTCTCCGGTGGCCACCCCGGGGACCAGCCGGGAAAAGCCCATCGTCAACCGCTCCTGGGCGAAGGTGCCGGCGGGAATCCAGGCCCCCACGGCCGCGGCCCCCAGGATCCGCAGAACATCGCGGCGAGGGAGGGAGAAAGCTGGATCGGCCATGAGGAAACCTTTTTGAGTCAACCCGGCGAGAGGACAGGCGAATCCACTGTATCCCCCGCGCGAAAACGCGGTCAATTCCCTTCCCTGCCGTTCGCTTCGTTTGCGCCCAGCCGGCGACCGGCGGCCGGCGCCCCGGTCGGTCCCAGGCCGCACATTCGTCACAGACCGCAACGCTCCCCGGGCACACGGGGCCTGACGGCGGGGCGACGAGGCCGTGAACCGAGAGATCAGGCCGCCCGGCGACGCTCTTCGCGCGGCTGGATCCGGACCGACTCCGGCTGCAGCTCCGTCTCGTCCCGGCGAACGAACTTCCCGATCTGGGCGCTGAGGGTCATGACGACCATCGAGACCAACAGGGCCGCGCCGCATCCGAGAATCGCCATCTGGTCGTCCGACATGACCATCCTCCAACCTGATCGTCCATCGGACCGCATTCCCGCGGCAGGTCAAGATGGGGCGCAGCCCCTCCCCACCGCGAGCGGTCCAGCAGTCTCTTCGTCGCGGCGGGGATGTCCCCTGCAAGCTCCTCACGCCGGCGCCGCCCCATTTGCCACCCCGTTTCCCATCGTGCTCTTCGTGCCGATCGGCCAGACGCGGCAAGCTCTGCGGGTCAGGGGAACCGTCCGGGGCTTCCATGGGAAGACGCCTCTTCGGGAAAGCTGATCCGTGGCTTCATGCCCAGATTCCGTCCCGCCGGGTGCCCCCTGGTCTTCGGCAGACCAGGCCTGTCGCCCATCAGCCGCCGACCAGACTTCCCCGGTCCCTCAGGATTGGCAGGACGCCCCTGACCCTCCGTCCCCGCTTCCGTCCGCCTGATTCTTCCAGTGCTTCCAGCTCCCCCAGCCCGGTCGACTCCCGCCTCGAATCCGACGTCGATTTGACGGCAGGCGCCGTGAGATGTGACGGTCGCGGGGATTGAAACGGCGGCTTTCGCCGGTCGACGGCCTTTCACTCCTCCGTGCGGCGGTTCCGGCACGGGCCTTTCTTTGATCCCCTCTCGGATGCGATGCGGCGCACGAAAGCGGATCACACCGCTCGAAGACGCCGCTCGCTTCGTCCTTCCGCAATCTCACTCCTGAACAGGTGCAAAGATGAAAGGCATGATCCTGACGACGGTGGCGGCCTTCACGTTCGGGCTGCCGCAGGCCCGAGCCGACCACGATCACCACCATCACCATGGTCACGACGTGCCGGCCTACGGACACGCTCACCACCACCATGGGTATGGCAGCGTCTACGGTGACAGCTATCCCCACCCTTACAGCTACGGATATGTGGCGCCGGTTCCGGTGGCGCCGGCCCCG
>JAEYWB010000906.1 GCA_023429275.1 Planctomycetota bacterium | reverse complement strand
GGTCGTCGGTGCCGGCTCCATCGGCGAACGGCATGCCCGCTGCCTCCTCGGCACCGGCCGGGGCGACGTCACGCTCTGCGAAGTCGATGCCGAGCGGCGCCAGGCCGTCGCCGCGCGGTGCGGCATCTCCCGGTCGTTCGGCTCGTGGGAGGAAGCCCTTGCGGACCGCCCGACCGCGGCGGTCATCGCCACCCCGGCGCATCTCCACATCCGGATGGCCCGGCAGGCGGCGGAACAGGGGTGTCACCTTCTCATCGAGAAGCCGCTGTCGGTCACGCTCGACGGCGTGGCGGAACTGGAATCGCTGCTCGCCGAGAGGAAGGTCCGCGCGGCGGTGGCTTACGTCTACAGGAGCCATCCGGCCCTGGAGGCGATGCACGCCGCGATCCACTCCGGGCGGTTTAGCCGGCCGCTGCAGGTCGTCGCCGTTTCGGGACAGAACTTTCCGTTCTACCGCCCCGCCTACCGTGAGACCTACTACACCCGCCATGAGTCGGGCGGAGGAGCGGTGCAGGACGCGCTGACGCACATGGTCAATGCGGTCGAATGGCTCGTCGGACCGGTCACCCGGCTGGCTGCGGATCTCGAACATCTCGCCCTGGCAGGAGTTACGGTCGAAGACACCGTGCATGTCCTGACCCGCCACGGCGCGGTCCTCGGAAACTTCTCGCTCAATCAGCACCAGGCCCCGAACGAGGCGACCATCACGGTCGTCTGCGAGCAGGGGACGGCGCGGTTCGAGTTCCACCAGCACCGATGGCGGTGGATGACCGAGCCCGGCTCAACGTGGCACGACGAACCGGCGGCGGCCTTCGAGCGAGACACGCTCTTTACCGCCCAGGCCAACCAGTTTCTCGACCTGCTCGAAGGCGGGGCAGAACCGCGATGTACCGTCGCGGAGGCCCGGCAGACGCTGCAGGTGAACATTGCGATCCTCGACAGCGCCCGCCGGCAGGCGTGGCGGTCCGTACCTGGCGGAGAAACAGATCGATGAACGCTGGAACACTTCAGGCCGACTACGACAACCTGGGCTTTGTCGTGATCCGCGGGTTCCTCGCGGGGGACGGCCTGGCACAATTGCAGGGGAATGTCGACCGCTACATTCGCGACGTAGTCCCGGGACTTCCGGAAGGGGACGCGTTCTACGACGACCGCTCCCGTCCCGAGACGCTCAAGCAGCTCAACCGGATGCAGCAGGACCCGTTCTTCGCGGCACTCCTCACCGATCCCCACTGGCGGTCGACGGCGGAAGGGCTGCTGGGAGAGTCTGCCGAAGCGCACGGAGCGGAGTGGTTCAACAAGCCTCCGGGAACCGATCACGCCACGCCGCCGCACCAGGACAACTACTACTTCTGCTTCGCCCCGCCGCGCGTGCTGACGATGTGGCTGGCGCTCGACGACATCGATGCGGAGAACGGGTGCCTGCGGTACATTGCCGGTTCGCATCTCCGCGGTGTCCGGCCGCACAACCGGACGAAGACGCTCGGCTTCTCGCAGGGGATTTCCGACTACGGCGACGAAGATCGGCGGCAGGAAGCAGCGATCGACGCCCGCCCCGGGGACCTGCTGATCCATCACGGAAACACGATTCACCGCGCCGATCCGAATCGATCTCTCACGCGTCACCGCCGCAGCTTCGCCATGGTCTTTCAGGGAGAGAGCTGCCGGCGCGACGACGCCGCCTTTGAACGGTACGTTCGATCGGCCGCGGATCAGCACCGCCAGATGGGGGTCGCCACGTCATGAGAGGTTTCGCTCTCTTCTGCGGAGTGGTCGTAATGCTCGGGATCTCGACGATCGCCCTTCCCTCGATCGCCGCGGCTGAGGAGGCTCTCCCGCTCCGCGCGGCGGATCGGGAACGTTTCCTGACAATCCTGCGGGACGGGCTCGCATCGGACGAGTTCTGGCCTTCCATGCACGCGGCCGAGGCACTGACTCTCGCGGGGCAGGGGGCGGAAGTCATCACGGCTCTGAAGCCGCGGCTCCCGAAGGAGACACACGATCAGCGGCGCTGTGGCCTCGCCCGTGAGCTGGTCCGCGCTGGAGACCGGGAGGCGCTGAAGGTTCTGGTCTCCATCCTCGCTGACCGGGCATCGATCGGGCGGATTCACGCTGCCGAAAGTCTCTACAAGCTGGGCGAAGAGGCACCGGGGGGGCTGCTGATCGAGGCGGCCGCCCAGGCAGACATCCCTCAGCTTCAACTGATGTCGGCAGCTGCCCTGGCGAAGCGCGGCGACCGCAACGCGCTGGCGCTCCTGCGAAAGAAGCTGCAATCGGAGGACCGACTGGTCCGCAACACCGTCTGTTTCGCTCTCGCCCGCCTGGGAACCCCCGAAGATGTCGCTCCGCTGCGCGGCCGGCTCGAGCTGGAAACCGATCCTCTCGCTCGCGCCAACCTGATCAACGCCCTGGCGTCTCTTGGCGATCCGCAGGGACAGAAGGACCTCGCGGAGTCGCTCCGGTCGACCGAACCGGGGATTCGTGCCTCGGCCGCGGAGAGCGCCGGATACGCCCGGTGCGGTGAGCACGCGTCGAAGCTCCAGAAGCTTCTCGACGATCGCGTGCTGGACGTCCGGATCCGGGCCGCCCAGTCGCTGATCGTCCTGTCGCGACCCGCACCGGCGGCGGCGGCCGAACGGGGGGCTCCATGACTGCCGAACCCGCCTCCTCCCCTCGCGAACGGACGACAGCCGAACTGTTCGACCTGACTGGCCGAACCGCCCTGGTGACCGGCGGCTGCGGACACCTCGGAAAGGCCCTGTGCCGCGCTCTGGCCGAAGCGGGTGCATCGGTGGTCGTTACCAGCCGTGACGGAGCGAAAGCCGAGGATTTCGCCGAGACCCTTCCAACACCCAGGGCGGGGAGGCATCGCGGTCTGCCGCTCGATCACATGGAGCCAGCCTCAATCGAAGCGGGATTCCGCGAAGCCGTCGCCTTCACGGGGGGGATCGACATCCTCGTCAGCAATGCCCATGAGCCTCTCGGCCTCGACCTCACGAACGTCACCCCCGAGGCCTTCACCCGGCAGCTCGCGAATGCCACCGGCTACTTTTCCCTCTGCCGGCTCGCCCGCGACCACGCCGTCGGCCGGAAGGCTCCCGCAAGCCTGATCCTCCTCGGGTCGATGTACGGTCTCGTCGGGTCTTATCCGGACGCCTACACGGGACTTCCCGCCGCGAGTCCCGTCGCCTACCACGCCCTCAAGGGAGGGGTCCTGCAGATGACGCGGCACCTCGCGGTCTACTGGGCGAAAGATGGCGTGCGGGTCAACTCGCTCAGCCCCGGACCGTTCCCGTCGAGCGCCGCCCCTGCCGAACTCGTCAGCCGCCTCGAACAGAAGTCACCCATGGCCCGGATGGGACGCCCCGAGGAGCTCAAGGGGGCGGTCCTGTTTCTCGCCAGCGACGCCAGCAGCTATATGACCGGCCAGAACCTCGTGATCGACGGAGGATGGACCGCCTGGTGAGTTTCCGTCGGTGGCCCGGCCACCACGTCCCGATCTCCGCAGTCCGCCATTTGACAAAGGGTGAACACCATCGCCGAGACTTCCATCACCGCTGACTTTCCGACGGACGACGACTGGATCGACCGGACGGCCGCCTTGCCGACACCTTCGCTCGTGCTCGACATGGGCCGGGTCCGCCGCAACATCGCCCGCCTCGCGGACTATGCCGCCGCGCACGGCTTGAAAGTCCGTCCCCACACAAAGACCCACAAGTCGAAGCCACTCGCAGCCTTGCAGATCGCCGCCGGCGCGCGAGGGCTCACCGCGGCCAAGGTCGGCGAGGCGGAGCGGATGGCGGAAGTCGACAACGACATTCTCGTCGCCTACCCCGCGTTCGATCCGGTCCGGGCTCCCCGGCTCGCCGCTCTCGCCCGCGAGCGGACCGTCCGGGTCGCCGTCGACTCCGCCGCGGGGATCGAGGCGCTCGCCGCTGCGGCCCGCGCGGCCGGGACGACCCTGGGCATCCTGGTCGATCTCGACGTCGGCCTGCACCGGACCGGTGTCGCGACGCCAGCGGAGGCGCTCGGGCTCGCGCAGCTCGTCTCCCGGACGAAGGGGGTCCGGCTCGACGGGCTCTTCTGCTATCCGGGACACATCTGGGGAACAACGGAGTCGCAGCCCGAACGGCTCGCCGCGGTCGGCGATCTGCTAGCGGAGACGCTGTCGCTCTGGAGCAGTTCCGGACTCCGCGCGGAGATCGTCTCCGGCGGCTCGACCCCGACGGCATTCCGCTCCCACCACTGCGCCCCCCTGACGGAGATCCGTCCCGGCAGGTACATTTTCAACGACCGGAACACCGTCGCCGCCGGCTACTGCGACTGGGACGACTGCGCGGCGCGCGTCCTCTGCACCGTCGTCAGCACCGCCGTGCCGGGCCAGGTCGTCGTCGACGCGGGCGCCAAGACGCTCGCGGCCGACCGCTGCATCCCCGCGCCGGACACCGGGCACGGGTTCGTCGTCGGCTATCCGGACGCGAAGGTCACGGCCCTGAGCGAAGAGCATGGCCAGATCGACGTCTCCCGCTCTCCCCGTCCCCCCCGGCTCGGGGAGCGTCTCATGATCATTCCGAACCATATCTGCCCCTGCGTCAACCTGCAGGAGGCGTTCTGGTCCATCGGCTCCGGCGCCGCTCCCGAGCGGTGGGCCGTCGACACTCGAGGTCTGCTGACATGACGTCCTCCGCACACCAATCCGCTCCCCCCCGGCTGGGCGGGATTCTCCCGGTCTTCCAGACGCCTTTCCATGACGACGAGTCGATCGACTTCGAGACGCTCGGCCGGGAGATCGACTGGCTGTTCGCCCAGAAGGCGGACGGGATCGTCATGGCCATGGTCTCCGAGACGCTCCGGCTCTCGAGCGAGGAGCGGGACGAGCTCGCCCGCGAGGCGTGCCGCCTCGCCGAAGGCCGCGGGACCTGCGGCATCAGCGTCGGAGCGGAGAGCACCCGCGTGGCGATCCGCCACGCGCGGCACGCCGAAGCATGCGGCGCGCCCGCGCTCCTGGCGATCCCTCCGGTTGCCACCGGCTGCGACGCGGACGAGCTCCTGAGCTACTTCCGTCAGATTCTCCGGGCCACCGGCATCCCGTTGATCGTTCAGGACGCGAGCGGCTATGTCGGACGTCCGCTGCCGATCGTGATGCTCGCGGCGCTCCTCGACGAATTCGGCGAGCGGGTTCTCTTCAAGCCGGAGGCGACCCCCATCGGCCCACGGCTCTCGGCCCTGCGCGACGCCACCGGCGGCCGGGCGCAGGTCTTCGAGGGCTCCGGCGGGATCGCCCTGGTGGACAGCTTCCGGCGGGGGATCGTCGGGACCATGCCCGGCGCCGACCTGATCACCGGGATCGTCGCCCTCTGGGTGGCCCTCAACGCCGGGGACGAACCGCGGACGACCCGGATCGGTTCGCTGCTGACCGACCTCGTCTCACTGCAGGTCGGGCTCGACGGGTTCCTGGCGATCGAAAAGTACCTCCTTGTCCGCCAGGGGGTGTTCCGGAATGAGCACATCCGGGGACCGGTCGGTTTCCGGCTCGACCCGGAGACCCGCGGCGAAGTCGATCGGCGGTTCGATGCCCTGATGGAAGCGGGCAACACGGGAGCAGGACGATGATCGTCGACATCCACAGCCACGCCTGGCTCGACCCGCAGCACTTCAGCCCCGACTTCCGCGCTCAGGCCAAACGGGCCCGCGCCGGAATGGAAGTCGACCTCACCGTCCACTACGAAGACTACCGCCGCACGGCCCAGGCGGCCGACCGGACCGTCGTCTTCGGCGGCAAGGCCCGGCTCAGCGGCGTGTGGGTCGACGACCGCTACGTCGCCGACTATGTCGCGAAGGACCCGGCGCGGCTGATCGGCTTCCTGTCGGTCGATCCGACCCAGCCCGGCTGGGAGCGGGAACTCCGCGACGGGCACGAGGAGCTCGGCCTGCGGGGGATCAAGCTTCTGCCGATGTACGCCGGCTTCCGGCCGGATGACGAACGGCTTGAGCCGCTCTGGACGTACGCCACGAAGCACCGGCTCCCCGTCCTGCTGCATGCCGGTACGACCTTTATTGCCCAGGCCCCTCTCGAGTGCACGCTGCCGCGGCACATCGACCCGGTTGCGACGCGGTTCCCGGAGGTCCGGATCATCATGGCCCACCTCGGCCATCCGTATGAGGGGGAGTGCATCGTCACCGCCCGCAAGCACCCGAACGTCTACACCGACATCAGTGCTCTGCATTACCGCCCCTGGCAATTCTACAAC
>JAEYWB010000902.1 GCA_023429275.1 Planctomycetota bacterium | reverse complement strand
CCGCCCGGACGCTGGGCATGCTTCTCACCGTGCTGGGACACGATGTTCTTCTCGCGCATGATGGCGAACAGGCGATCGAGGTTGCGCTGCGCGAGCGTCCCGACGTCATTTTCCTCGACATCGGCCTCCCTCGCCGAAGCGGCTACGAGGTCTGCCGGATTGTCCGGAGCCGGGAAGCTGGCCACTCGCTGATCGTGGCGGTCACCGGGTACGGCCAGGAACAGGATCGCCGCCGCTCCGACGAAGCGGGCTTCGACGACCATCTCGTGAAACCCGTGGGACTTCACGCGATCCAGAAACTGCTCCGCGAACGGCTTCGGGCGAGCGAAGGCGTCTCGACGTCGCAGCCTCGCGGCGGCTGAGGGACACCAGGAAGTCGATTGGACGCCGTTTCAGAACCGGTTTTGCCACAGAGGACTCAGTGGGGGACTCTGTGTTCTCTGTGACCTCGGTGGCGGATCTTCGTCCGCCTCTCATCGATTCTGCAGTGCGACGACGATCGCGATGACCGCCAGGACGCACAGGACCGCGAAGGTGATCTTGACTGCCGAGTAAGGACGCTCCCCCTGCACCTCGCCGGTACTCGCGTTGACGAACACCTGGTACGGCTTGCCGTGGAAGCGGTAGACCATCATCCAGACCGGCAGCAGGATGTGCTTGAACGTGATCGCATCGTAGCGCGAGCGCAGGTCGTGGATCCGCTGCTGGTCGCCGCCGATCCGCTGCCGTACCTCGGCCTGGAGCGCCGATTCGATTCTCCGCTTGGCGTCTTCGAAGCCCGTGTCGAGCGGGACGTCATAGGTGCGGGCCAGGAAGCCGGCGAGAGCCTCCTGGGTGAATGGGATCGCCTGCTCCATCTTCCAGGGCTCGAGCTCCCGGATCAGCTCCCGCGGCAGGCCTTTCGTGGCCACGACGAAGACGTCGTCGAAAAACCTCTGGAATCGGCCGGATGCGGGAGACCATCGGACGCGGATCTCCGTCCGCTGGTCCTTTCCCGATCCGACCACGACGGTGTAGTTGTCGCCCCGCTCGCCGGAGTAAGCCGTGAACGTCATGGAATCGAAGGTCCAGTACGGCAGGTAAACGCCGTTGAATCGGCCTTCGACGCCCCGCTTCAGGAATTCGTTTGGAGCAAACCACCGGGAGGAGACCCACTCCCGCAGGACTCTCGCGGCGCGGTTGTGGTCGATGAGAAATGGAAGGACCCCCTGGACGGGAATCCGTTTCGTGGCGGTGTGGACGTTTTCCCGCTGGATCGGTGCCCCGCAGTACGGACACTCGGAGCTCGTCAGCGTCCCGACGAAGACGGTGTTCCCGCCGCACGATCGGCAGCGGACTTCCGACTGCCCGGGCTCCTCCTCGGCTCCCCGCTCCCGGAGCTCCTGCAGCCGGGCGAGCATCTCGTGAAAGTCCTGCTCCTCGATCTTCGCGTCTTCTTCGACCGCGAACAGCTTGACGTGGCCGCAGTAGGGGCACTTCAGCGAGTGCGTCCCGATGCTGTATTCGAGGTCGGCCCCGCACGCCTCGCAGGGAAAGACTCGCCCGCGGCCGTTGTCGGTCAGCTCGCCCGCCCGTCCGCGCTCTCCCAGGTCAGGGAGGTCGTCCGGACGCGGTCCGCGGGCGGAGCCGGTGTTCTCCTCGGAAGAATCCATTCTGTCGCTTTCGTGAGTCAGATCTCGTCCGGATCGTAGCGAAGTCTCCGGCCGCGTTCGAACCGTGCGGGGGACGGGCCAGCGGCGGGCGCGAACCGGGATCATCTTCGCCTCGGCAGCGGAATCCGCGGCCACTTCCATCAAAGGCGAGTTGCCGGACGTCACCGGATGTTTCGAAATCAGGACATTGCGGGAGTCCGCCATCGAGCCGACCGCGCCGGTTCCGGCGGCCTGGACAGGCGGTTCTCCCCCCCGGCCAGCCGGATTTCGCTCGGAGAATCGGCAGGCCCCTCAAGGCCGGACCGATGCGCCCCCGGGGCCTCCCCCATCTTGCAGAATGCCGCGGGGAAGCATGCCACTTGCGAGGCCCCCGTCCGGCGTGCCCGACTCCGCGCGGAGTGTCGCGCTTCCGTATCTGCCAGTTGCCCCACTTCTTCCGGTGCCGGAGTCGTTCGAGGTGAGCATCGATCTGTCCGAATTCGACCGCCGCGTCGGCCTCCTCCGCGATCGCGCCGGACTGCTGGCGGACCGGCTCCGGGCCGCAGCGAACTCCCTCCGCGGGGAGGTCTTCGCCGCGTCGCTCGAACTCGAATCACCGCTTCGTTCCTACGCTTCGGCTCACAACGACCTGCTTTCGCGACTCGGCACAGGGGCCGGGGAACCGCGGACATTCGCCGATCTCGAGGCCTGCCGCAGGCCACTCGCTCGAATGGTCGAGGCGTGCGAGATTCTCGGAGCCGTCGAATCCCTTCAGGCCGTGGGATTGGAGACGGCCCCCGGCCTGGCGGACACCGACACCATCCGCTCACGCGTTGCGGGGGTGAGGGCGCAGCTGGCCGGCCCCGATGCCGACGAACTGGCGAAGCGGATCGTCGAGCGACGACACCCGATCAACGACCTCTGGACTCTCGCCCTCGCAGCCGAGCCCCTCGACGACGTTCGCTGGGACTCACTGGCGCAGTCCGTCGAACGGTTTTTCGGTCGAGCCGTTGCGATCGCCGCGATCCGGGGAAAGCTCCGCCGCGTCGATCGCGAGCCGGCTGAGATTCATCCCCTTTCCGTTTGACCCGTTGGTTTCCTCAATTCACTTCCTTGCCGCTGAGCCCGTCCCATGAGCAGCGCCCAGTACCGCCGATTGCTGACAAATCTCCCTTCGATGGCTGTCGTCGTGAACTCGTTCCAGTCGACGGAAGTTCAGTTGGCCGTCTACCGGACACTCATGGACTCGCTGCTGGAGGCGACTTCGGACGAGCCTCCTGCTCCGCGGTCCGCGAAGCCCCGTCCGCGTTCGAACGACACCGACATCTCCATTGCCGTCGGAGACAGCATTCATTCGATCGTCGTTGACTGAGCCGGCCCTCCCCCCGCCCCCGATTTCGAATCGGCGTCCCGGGGCCGTCTTCGACACTGTGCTGGCCGGGCACGATGTTCAGGGGAGTCTTCCTGGTGTTTCGTTCTGACCGGACATCGCTGAAGGAGATGCCGTTGATGCCCTCCATGGCCGACATTCTCAAGGGGGCCCCCTCGTCTCCCGCTCCAGGATCGTCTCCGCTCCGGGGTCAACTGGCTCGTTTGCG
>JAEYWB010000877.1 GCA_023429275.1 Planctomycetota bacterium | reverse complement strand
GCTCGGCTTCGAGCGACTCGACGGACGGGGCGTCCGGAGCCGGCTCGCTGGAAGCCTTGACGTCAGGGATCACCCGCTCGAGGCTCGCGGCGACGGCGGAGGAGTCGCGGACCAGCTCGACCCGTTGGGACGAAACCGACGCAACCCGCGCGGGCTCGAGCGACGGAGGGGGAACAAGCGATGTCACGGCAGGAGGAGACGCGACCGACGGCGTCCCGAACGGAGTTCCGAGCGCAGGAAGCGGAACGGCTGTTTCGATCGCGTTCCCGGGATTCGCGGGTAGCGCGGGAGTGAAGAGTCCTCCGACAGAGTCGTTCGGCGGCGCGGGGGGCAAGGGGAGTGGCGTCGGCGGCGCCTGCGCCTGAACCGCGGGAGCGCTCGGGTTGGCGGCGGCGGGCCGCGGCTCAAATTCGGCAACGTCGTCGAACCGCAGGCCAGTCGAGAGCGACTGGGCGAGCCGGGCTCGGTCGATCCGGCCAGGGTCGAAGTACAGACTTGTTCCGGCCGGCAGGATCAGCGACGCGGAAATGGTCGGCCGGGCTGCGGGGAGCACGACGCCGCGGGGTGGAAGCGACTCGAGGCTCTGACCGAGGGCCCGCGCAATCTCCTCGGCGCTCGCCTGGCTCTCAGGGACCCAGAGAATCGCCGGGTGCGGCAGGATGTTGTGGCAGATGATGGCGACGCGGGGCGGGCCACTTCGGGCCTGCTCGGTTGCAGACGGGACCGAGGGGCGGGCCGAAAGGATGACGGTGTCGCCGGGGACGAGCGTCGTCCCGGCCCCCGGAGCGTAGAAGAGGTTCATCCGCGGCTGGCCGTGCCGAACGATCGTCACGGCCCCGGTTGCCTCTTTCGTCAGCCCCCCGGCACGCTCAACGACGGCATCGAGCGAAACCGTAGCCTGCTGCGACCGGATGACCATCGGCCTGGCGACCCCGCCGACGATCGTCACGTGAGCGAACGAGTCGACCTGCCTGGGGGTGAACTCGAGCATCCCCATGCGCGGGGTCTCGATCGGAGCCATCGTCTGTGGGGCGGATGTTCGCACCGCCGGGCCACGGAACGTGGGAACGGGTTGTTGTGCCAGCGCAGCGGTCCCGGTCAGGGCGGCGGACAAAATGCCGAGCACCGCACTGGAACGCGAGAAGCGGCGGGTACGAGTTTCCCGTGTGGTCATGTCAATCCTCGGCGCGGTCGATCACACCGTCCCTTCGCCAGATCGACACAATCGGCACGGCCGCCACAGGCGAATTCTTCGTCAGGCTCAATCTGCCGGTCGCACCTGTGTCGAATTGGGCCGGTTTCCCACGACGAATGAGGCGGGCCCGGCCCCTCGGCGGGCAGGAAGAGCTTCATGAGGGAATTTGCTCGCGGCGCGAAAACTTTCCAGTTTTTCCATGAACGCCGATAAGAACGATTTGATCTTCCGCACCGGCATCGATAGATTCCTCGCCGTGGGAAACGGACCCACAATGATCTTTGAAAGCCTGTTGAAAGTGGGTTTTCAGCCCAATAGGATGACCGCGGGTTCGGGTCGCTGATCCGAAACAAATTCTTCCGCCAGCGGCTCGATGTCGGCACCTGAGACATTCATCACCGGGGAGATCAAGCGGACGCTCGACGAGCGGTTCCGACTGACACTTCCTCAGGAGTTTGCCCAGGCGATCTCGGACGAGGCGGGCGAGACGATCGTCGCCAAAGAGCGTTACGGTTGTTTAAGCCTCTGGCGGGGATCGGACTGGCAGAAGCGGCACGACGACGGCGTGGCCCTGATTCGTCAGAAGATCGCCGCCGGGCGAATGGAGCAGAAATGGACTGACGTCCAGCGCCTCGGGCGGCTCCTGTCGACGCGGTACGCGAAAGTCACGCTGGCGAATCGGTCGCGGCTCCTGATTCCCGAGGGTTTTCGGGAGTTCCTCGACGTCGACAAGTCTCAGGACGTGATGGTGGTCGGGGCGGTCATCTGTGTGGAGATCTGGAATCCCAAGGCGTGGCTGGAACAGCTGCGCCAGGACATGCCCGAATACGGTCCGCTGTTCAAGCAGTTGACCGATTAAGGCGTGGAGCGATGAGCGTTCAGCGTCGAGCGACCGGAGGTCGCCTCTTTCGCTCAACGCTCAACCCAGAACGCTCAACGCCCCCCGAACAGGCACGCCCATCGAAACGAGAAGAAGCGACTCATTCAAGTCCGCAACCCGAGCCCCCACAACTCGGCTGCATCAGGGACGGTACAACGGCACGGACGCCAACTTCTTCTTGCTCGATGGGCGTGCTCGTTTTTTTTGCTGCGTCTCGCTGACGCATGAATACCGCTTCGTTCGGTATTGAGCGACCGGATGTCCACGCTCAACCCTCAACGCGGAACTCTCAACTCACTCGCTCGTTTCGCCCGGCGGGATCGCATGCTATGGTGTCGAACACCGCGCTCCTTCGGCACCGACGAACGATTCGAATCAATGACTCACCCCTGGCATGACGTCACCCCTGGCGAGCACCTTCCCCGCGAGTTCACGACGGTCATCGAGATCCCGATGGGCTCGAGCGTCAAGTACGAACTCGACAAGCAGACCGGCCTGCTGAAGGTCGACCGCATCCTCTATTCGGCCGTCTACTATCCGGCCAATTACGGCTTCATCCCGCAGACGTTCGCGGACGACGACGACCCGCTCGACGTGCTCGTCCTCTGCCAGGAGCCGGTCGCCCCCCTGACGCTGGTCCAGGCGCGTACCATCGGCCTGATGACGATGATCGATCAGGACAAGAAGGACCACAAGATTCTCGCCGTGGCGACGCACGATCCGGAGTACGCCTCTTTCAAAGAAGCGAGTGAGCTCCCCTACCATCGGCTCGCGATGCTGCGGCGTTTCTTCCAGGACTATAAGCAGTTGGAAGGAAAGGCAGTCGAGGTCGACGAAATCGAGGACTCGGCCCCCAGCCTGCCGATTATCGAGAATGCGCTGCAGGCGTACAGCGAGCGCCGCCGCCGTGGACTGCTGACGAAGAATTAGGCTGTGGGGGATTGGGCTGTCGGCTGTGGGCGCTCGCCGGAGCGCCCGTCAGTCACTCCTCCGCAACACGGCCCACGCGCCGCCCGCCGTCCTTCGTCCTCCTCTTCCCACAGCCCACAGCCTCCTCCCCCCGCACGCTACAGCCCTCCCTCACCCCCCTCTAAGATTGATGGACCGCGGGCGCCGCCGCGAGTTCACGCCGCCATCGAGCCGGAGACCTTGATGTCCCTCCGCTGGTTCTCTCTGTTCGTCGCCCTGGTCGTCCTGCTTTCTCTCCCATTGCTGACGGCGGCTGACCGGTCCGAATCCCCGGTATCTCCCAGCGGTCCTCCGGCCGTCGCCGCGCCAGCACCGGCATCTCCGCCCGCCGCAGCGGCCGTAGCGCTCGCCCCCTCGGCAGCGCCGCCAGCCACTGCTGCTCCGGCCTCTACCCCCGCTGCCCCCCCACAGGCTGCGGCCGCGTCCGCTCCGCAGACTCTCGAGCAGGAGATGCAACGTCTCAAGCCGGTCG
>JAEYWB010000831.1 GCA_023429275.1 Planctomycetota bacterium | reverse complement strand
CCTCGGGACACGGCTCCGCAACGAGAAGACGGGACTCGAAAGGGTCCCGTCTTCGTTTGCTCTCTCCCTCTCGTCCGCGGCGAAACAGTCCTCTTTACTTCCCACCGACCAGCTTGACCGTCGCTCCGTCTTTCTCAGGGGTTGCGATCTTCACGGTGATCGGCCCGTCTCCCGCGATGTCGCGGTTGATGGCGAGCGTCACGCGGTGGCGGCCCGCCGGGAGGTCAGACAGGACGTTGCTGGTCGGGTCGAACGGCTTGTCGTCGAGCCAGCCCGCCACGCCCGCTGGAGGCGTGACAACGATTCGTCCCTTCCCGGCCTGGAGGACTTCGATCTCGGTCCGGACGTAGCTTGCGCCCCGTTCGCCAGGCTTCAGCGCGTAGGTCGCGCGGAGAGTCGGCAGCTCTCCGAGCGGGAGTCCCCCCGCGACCGTGCTGTAGTGCGGCAGCCACTGGAATGCCGGATTGTCGGTCGCCGCCGTGGCGTAGCTCGTGCGGCGGATCGCGTTGGCCGCCGGCTCGCTTGACTGCAGGACCTGCCAGCGGCGAACGATCGCTTCCGGCTTGACCGTGAACTCGGACTGCTTGCCGAGGGCCGACAGGAAGGCGATGAGATCTGCCAGTTCGGCCTGTGTCAGGCGGTCGGCGAGACCGACCGGCATGATCGACGCTCCCGCCTTCTGTTCCTCGATCTGGCCCTTGGGGATCGAGATTTCCCGGTCTTCGGCGTCCCGCAGGATGAGGTCGGTGTCGGACTCCCGAAGCTTCACCCCCGAGAAAACCTTCCCTTCGTCGGTGATCGCGACGACGGTTGTGTACCCCTCCTTGACGTTCTTGCTCGGGTCGAGGATCGAGTTGACCAGGTAGTCGAGCTGCGCCGTCGCCCCGAGGCTGACCAGGTTCGGTCCGACCTGGCCGCCGGCGTCGCCGACGGAGTGGCACTTCAGGCAGTTGAGCTCCGCCCGGCGGAAGATCGCCTCGCCGCGGGCCGCGTTGCCGTGAGCCTGAACGAACTCGACCTCTTTGGCCATCTGCGCCGGAGTCCGGACTTTCGGTCCCGTCGAAACATTCGCGGCCGCCGCCAGGATCTTCGTCAGGGCCTCGTGCGGCTGGCCGCTGGCGGCAATCGCCCGCTGGCCGATGACCGCGGCGTCCGATTTGATCTTCTGGTCCTTGAGGGCCGCCACGAGAAGTCCCGCCCCGTCCTTCCGCTGGAGGAACGTGCCGAAGAGGCTGGCGAGTGCGGCGTCTTCGGTCCCGCCGGTGCGGGCACCGTCCTGCAGGAACGTGACGAAGGCTTTGGCCGCCTCCTGCGGGCGATGTTTCAGCAGGCCGATGATCGCCGGCCGGAAGGTCTTGTCGTTGGTGCTCAGCGTCTGGAGCAGCTTCACGCTCTCCTCGCCGCCGAAGTCCGCGAGGCCGAGGATGGCGGCATCGGCCACGCCTCGATCCGGATCGTCGATCAGCTTCTGAAGAGCCTCCCGCTGCGAGTCGATATGCCACGCGCCGATCGCCCGGGCCGCCAGCCCGCGCAGTCCGCCGTTGTCCGACTTCAGCAGCGGAGCGATCGACGACAGATCTCCCGAAGGCCTGATGTTCCGCTTTCCATGGGCCGCGATGAGCGAACCGAGAAGAGCGGGGTCCTGGTTGGCGACCGCCAGATCGAACACGCTCCGGAGAGCCTCGGGACGACCGAACTCGCCGATCACGCTCAGGACCTGTGAGCGGTCCGCCTCCTGAACCTGCTTGTTCTGAAGCATCTTGACGAGGGCGGGGACCGCTTCCGGGGAGCCTGCCGACTTGAGGACGAAGGCAAGGTGCCGGGCGTTGTTGCCGAACGTGATCTCCCCCTTCGTGAGTGCCGGCTGCCACACCGGCTGAAGCTCGCGCGATGTCAGCCACAGGGCGTAGTCGAGCCACTCGTCCATCTCCTTGTCGAGTGCGAGCGCCGCGAGCTCGATCGCCCGCGGTTCCTGCACGCGGCCGAGGACCCGGACCGCTTCGAGCCGGACCTGGGGGTGGCTGTCGGTCACTCGCTGCTCGAGGAGAGCGAGGGCGTTCGGGAGCCGGTCGAGCCAGTGCCCGATGACCCGGGTCGCCGCGGCACGGACGTGGTGGTCCTTGCAGCGAAGAAGCCAGTCGAGCAGTTCAGGTTCGACGACATCGAGCCCGACATACATCCAGAGGGCCTCGAGCCGCGTCCGGTGGTAGTCGGGAGCGCTGTTGTCCATGCCGTGCGTCCAGGCCGCGAGGGCCTTCACAACTTCGTCCTGCTTCCCTTCGAGAGCCCGCTCCCGCAGGACCCGCTTGGCATGCTGCCGGACGAACCCTTCGGACGACTTGAGTGCGTTGAGCAGCTCATCGGTCGAAGCCCCGACGAGTTTCGTCGGCTTGACCGGCGGCTTCCCCTTGTAGGTGACCCGCCAGATGCGGCCGTGGACCTTGTCTCGCCGCGGGTCGCGGAAGTCGACCTCGCCGTGCTGGATGATCGGGTTGTACCAGTCGGCGATGTAGATCGCCCCGTCCGGGCCCTGCTTGACGTCGATCGGCCGGAAGGCGACGTGGTTCGAGCGGATCACCTCCTGCTGCTCCTGCGAGATGTAGCCCGAGCCCTGTTCCTTGAGGACGTACCGGCAGACCCGGTGACCGCGGAAGTCGTTCGTGATCAGGCTTCCCTGCCAGTCGTCCGGCAGGTGCGCTCCCGAAACGATCTCGAGCCCACAGTCCTTCGGGCTGCCGGGATTGAGGCCGCGAAGGATCCGCGCGGCCCCGTAGGCGGTCGTGTACGACGCGCCCGGGACGACGTAGTTGATCCCCTCGCCCCCCGCTCCGTCGGTCGCGAAGGTCGCGCCCCACT
>JAEYWB010000827.1 GCA_023429275.1 Planctomycetota bacterium | reverse complement strand
TCGCCCGGCCAGAAGCTCGTATAACACGATTCCGAGGGAGTAGACGTCGGTCGCTGTACTCACCTTCTCCGACCGGCACTGCTCGGGGCTCATGTACGGGATCGTCCCCAGGAGCGTTTTGTCGTGGGCGATCGTTGAGAGGGAATCGAGGTGCCGCGCGAGGCCGAAATCGACGAGCTTGGAAACTCCCTCCTTCGTGATCAGGATGTTTCCGGGCTTCAGGTCCCGGTGGACAATGTCCCGTTCGTGGACGTGCTGCAGGCCCTGCGCAATCTGCAGGACGATCTCGGCCGCCAGGCGTGGGTCGACCGGCTTTCCCTCTCTCGCGGTGAGCCAGGACTTCAGGCTCTCCCCCTCGATCAGCTCGAAGACGATGTAGTCGCTCGACGAGCCTTCGCTCAGCTCGAGGACCCGCACGACGTTCGGGTGGTCGAGCTGCGCGACCGCCCGGGCCTCCCGCTCGTAGAGCTTCCGGTTCCCGCGCGCGATCCCCTCATGGAACTGCTTGAGGGCGACCCACCGCCGCATCTTCGTGTCCCACGCCTTCCAGACGACGCCGAATGAGCCCCGGCCGAGTTCGGCGGCCAGCTCGAACCGGCCGAGCATCGGCAGCGGTTTGGCAGGGACGGAGACCGTCGCGTCCGTCGTGCCGAGAAGTGAGGCGATCTCCGAAAGAGCCTCCTCGAACTGGGGGAACTTCGCGGCATACTCGCCGACCGACGGACTCTCGCCGTGGCGGCGGCGGTAGTCGATGTCGATCTGCACCAGTTCGACGAACAGCGTCGCGCTCGGCAGGTTTGTGCTTTCGAGGTACTCCTCGAGCCGCGGCCGGCTCCCTGCCTTCCAGGACTCTTCGAAGGCGTCACAGACCGAGTCGAGACGCAGCAGATCCGCGATAGATGATGACTCTCCGGCCCCGTCGGCCGGACGGCCTGCTTCATGTCCTGGTGTCATCTTTCAGCTCGTTTCCCCAGAACTGCCGAACGATCTTCAGCTTCCTGATCACGGTCGCTTCGGCGACACGAAGATCTGTCGCGATCTCGGCAATGGTGTGGCCCTCTACCCTTAAGACCGCAATTCTCCGCTGTTTGGGGTCATCCAATATCTTCAGCGCCCGCTGGTACTGCTCATTCATCGACGCAAGGTATTGCGGATCTGGCTGTTGCGACACAAGAAGATTGTAGAGTTTTTCCGGATCCCGCTCGATCGACAGGGGTGGACGGCCCCCGCCCCGTTTCTCAGCTTCATCGCGACGGATGTGATCGATGCACTTTCGATGAGTCATGGCAACGAGCAGCCACCAGACATCATCCAGGTCTTTGACGTTCTTGAACCGGCCCGCCCGCACGCCGCTCCAGATGCTCTCGAATACACTTGCGGCGACGTCTTCACCATCGGTCAGGACAGTCGGCGCTGTTCGCATGTGCTTGTCCGCCACAGCGACCAGGCCCGTGAAATACTTCTCCCAGAGCGCCTGGAATGCGTCCGCCTTCCCATCGTGTAAGTCATTCAGCCACCCGGAGATGGAAAGTTCGTCTGCCACAAGGAAGCCTGGAAGTTCAGCAATGGAGGCGATTCAGAGCGCGGCTGCATCATAAAGCAGCGCCCGGCCGTCGTCAGCAGGCGGCGTAGCAATCCGCCCCACACCGATGTCGGGCAGGGACGGCCTGCCGCCTGAGTGACTAAGATGGCTAGGCACCGCTCGAACCACCTGCGCTCTCCCGGACAACCTGAGAAAGGCGCCATGTTCCCCAACCGACGCGACTTGCTTCCTGCCGCTCTGACGATCGCTCTGCTCCTGCTCTTCGGACTGATTGCACCGACCCGAGGCGACGAGATCGAGGGGACTTCAGCCGCCCGCCGGTTGCGGAATCAGCGGTTCCATCTGCAGGCCCAGACCCGGACCGGGATCCTGATCCCGATGTACGTCTATCCCGCCGACATCCAGACGAACGAGGCCTACAATCGGCTGATCGACCTCAAGCGGCGGTATGAGACCGTCCCGTTCTGGGTGATCGTCAATCCCGCCTCCGGGCCGGGAACACAGGTCGACCCCAACTATACCCGCGCGATCGACCGCCTGATCGGCGCGGGATGCGTTGTCCTGGGCTATGTCTCGACGAGCTACGCCAAGCGAGCGGCGACCGACATCGAAGACGACATCCACCGCTGGGTCGAGTTCTACCCGCGGACCCACGGCCTGTTCTTCGACGAGATGAACTATGAGGACCGGGAGGAATCGGCCGCTTACCAGCGAGCCCTCAAGGACTACGCCTCGAAGGCGGGCTTCTGGCCGATCGTGGCCAACCCCGGGACCGACACGCCGGGGCGATTCTTCGAGTCGGCGGCCGCGGACGTCTTCGTCGTCTACGAAGGGGGGGCCTATCCCGACGAGAAACGGATCCACGACGATCGCGTCGGCGGCTCCGCCGACTATCCCCCTTCCACGCGGGCGATCCTGGTTCATTCCACCGCCCGCTTCGACAAGAACGCCGTCCACATCCTCAGGCGGCACGTCCGCTGGATCTACGTCACCGGGGACGCTTACCGTCCCGGGGATGCGACCGCGGACAACCCGTGGGACTCACTCTCGCGGCACATGGAGGCGCTCTGCGAAGAGCTTGCGAAGTGAGCGGAACTCCGGGGCTCACGAGCGTGCTTGCGGGCAACGGGCATCCGAAGGAGACGGGACGCCGGAAGGTTCACCTCCGAGACACGAAGTCACCAGGAAGAACAGAGGCATTCATGCGATGCCCTGATCACCCGCAGCCCTTCCCGAATGTCGTCGTGTCCTGGTGGTGAACCGGATTCGCGATCGATTGGAAAGCCGACCGACAAGCGAGACAGAGTGAGAAAGAGGAAATCCTCACGGCGAGGGAGAATGCGACAGGCGGAGCGGCTGGGGATCGCACCGGAACTCCGGACGGCCCCCTTTGCGACGCATCCAGTTGAGCCCTTTGAGAACTCCAGGCCGGAACAGCAGCCATCTCATGACGTGCCGCTTGCCGCGGAAGTTGAGGCACGCGATCCCGATCAGGATCGTCAGCACCCCCTGGCCGGGGACGAACAGCATGACGACCCCCGCTACGATGAGAACGGCCCCGACCAGGTTGCGGAGGAACTGAGTGGCAATGTGCCCCCAGGTCCACTCACGGATCGGCGGCTCCTCGCGGACAAAGTAGTCCTCATGAAGACGGCAGACGACAACCGGCACGAGCAGCAGCGTGCCGAAGAATCCGACGGCGGCGGCCCCAAGCACCCACCAGTACTTCGAAAGGAGCGACGCCAGCAATTCCATGAGATCTCCGCCGGTGTCGACTCCGGGTTGTTGTCGTATTGTACGCAGCCGAGGTGAGGGCGAAGGGGAAAACCGGGGGCCCGGATTCCGGGACGGTCATTTCCACGCAAACGGTTGACCGGTCAGCCGTTCATACGCGTCGATGTACTTCGCACGCGTCCCGGCGACGATCTCCGGCGGCAGTTCCGGAGGCGGGCTGTTCTTGTCCCACGTCGTCCCTTCGAGCCAGTCGCGGACGAACTGCTTGTCGAATGACGGCTGTCCCCGACCGGGGGCGTACTGGTCGACCGGCCAGAAGCGGGAGCTGTCGGGGGTCATGACTTCGTCGATCAGGATGATCTCGTCGCCGATGGTGCCGAACTCGAACTTCGTATCGGCGATGATGATCCCACGGCTCCGCGCGTGCTCGGCTCCGCGCGAGTAGATGTCGAGACTGAGCTGTCTCAGCCGGGTCGCGAGAGATTCCCCGACGATGGAAACCATCCGCTCGAACGGGATGTTCTCATCGTGTCCTTCGTCCGCCTTCGTCGCCGGGGTGAAGATCGGCTCCGGCAGCCGGTCGCTCTCCTGGAGGCCGGGGGGGAGCGGGATGCCGCAGACCGTTCCCGACGCGCGGTACTCTTTCCATCCGGAACCCGCGAGGTAGCCGCGGACGACACATTCGACCGGAACGACCTGCGTCTTGCGGCAGACCATCGCCCGCCCCTCCAGCGCGGCGACGTCGGTGCCGGCGGGAAGCGGCACATCGGCCGGGTTCATGCTGAGGAGGTGGTGCGGCGTCTGGAGCCGGCCGAACCAGAACTCGCTGATCTTCGTCAGGACGCGTCCCTTGTCCGGGATCCCCGTCGGCAGGATCCAGTCGAAGGCGCTGATGCGGTCGGAAGCGACCAGCAGCAGCCGGTCACCGAAGTCATAGACCTCGCGGACCTTGCCGCGACGCATCGGGATGCCGGGAAGGTGGCTTTCGAGAAACGGCGTCGTCGAGGGGACGGAGGGATTCGGGCTCGGCATTCGGGATTCTTCTCGGGGAGGATGCGCCCCGTAGGTTGGGAGATGGCATTCCGCGATTCAAGGACACAGCGGGTGTGATGGGAGTTGAGTGTTGAGCATT
>JAEYWB010000160.1 GCA_023429275.1 Planctomycetota bacterium | reverse complement strand
GGTCAGGATCGACATCCTGACCGACCGGACGGTGACGATCCGGGCGTCGGTCAAGGACGTCCAGTTCGAGCTCCTCCTGACGATCGCCCTCGTCGTGATGGTGATCTTCCTGTTCCTGCGGAACATTCCGGCCACCATTATCCCGAGCGTCGCGGTCCCGCTTTCACTCATCGGGACCTTCGGGGTGATGTACCTGCTCGGCTACAGCCTGAACAACCTGACGCTGATGGCCCTCACGATCTCGACCGGCTTCGTCGTCGACGACGCGATCGTGATGATCGAGAACATCATGCGGTACATCGAGGAGGGGGAAGCCCCTCTTCCGGCGGCGCTCAAGGGAGCCCGGGAGATCGGCTTCACGATTGTCTCGCTCTCCGTGTCGCTGATCGCCGTTCTGATCCCGCTGCTGTTCATGGGGGACATCGTCGGACGGCTGTTCCGCGAGTTCGCCGTGACCCTGAGCGTCACGATTCTCGTTTCGGCGGTCGTATCCCTGACCCTGACGCCGATGATGTGCGCCCGGCTGCTGAAGCACACCGCCCCGACGGAACACGGAGCCCTCTACCGGATGTCGGAAGGGGCGTTCGACGCGGTGATCCGCTGGTATGCCGTGACGCTCCGCTGGACCTTGCGGCACCAGACGCTGACGATGATCGTCGCCGTCGCAACTCTCGGTGCGACGGTGCTGCTGTACTTCCTCGTCCCGAAGGGGTTCTTTCCACCGCAGGATACCGGGGTCATCCTCGGCATTTCCGAGGCGCCGCAGGACACGTCGTTCAAGCTCCTCGCCGAGCGGCAGCTCGCCCTCAACCGGGTGATCATGCAGGACCCGGCGGTCGAGAGTCTCTCGAGCTTCATCGGGATCGACGGGACAAACGTCACCGGCAACAGCGGCCGCATCCAGATCAATCTCAAGCCGCATGACAAGCGGACCGAGCGGGCCGGGGAGATCATCCGCCGGCTTCAGCCGAAGATCGACGCGGTCGCGGGGATCCGCCTCTTCCTCCAGCCGGTCCAGGACCTCTCGGTCGAAACCCGCGTCAGCCGGACGCAGTACCAGTACAGCCTCGAGGATCCGGACGGGAAGGAGCTTGCCGAGTGGGCTCCGAAGTTCGTCGAGGCGCTTCAGAAGCGGCCCGAACTGCGGGATGTCGCCTCCGACCAGCAGACCGAGGGACGCCAGGCCCACGTCGTGATCGACCGGGATACGGCATCGCGGCTGGGGATCACGCCTCTCCAGATCGACGAAGCCCTGTACGACGCCTTCGGGCAGCGGCAGGTCTCGATCATGTTCACGCAGCTCAACCAGTACCGCGTGGTCCTCGAGGTGAAGCCCGAGTTCCGGGACGAACTGCGGGACCTCACGTCGATCTATGTCCGGGCAGCGAATGGCGGAATGACGCCGCTTTCCGCCCTGACCCGCATCGAAGAGCGGGCGACGCCGCTGTCGCTGAATCACCAGGGGCAGTTCCCCGTCGTCACGGTCTCGTTCAACCTCGCCCCCGGAGTCTCGCTGGGGGATGCGGTCGCGGCGATTCAGCAGACGCGGGAAGAGATCGGCCTCCCGCGGAGCATCGTCGCCGGCTTCCAGGGGACCGCGGAGGCATTCCAGGCCTCCCTGAAGAGCACGCCGCTCCTGATCCTCGCGGCTCTCGTGACCGTCTATATCGTCCTCGGCGTCCTTTACGAGAGCTACATCCACCCGATCACGATTCTCTCGACACTCCCCTCGGCCGGTGTCGGAGCCCTCATCGCCCTCCTCATCTGCCAGACCGATCTCGACGTCATCGCGCTCATCGGGATCATTCTGCTGATCGGCATCGTGAAGAAGAACGCGATCATGATGATCGACTTCGCGATGGAAGCGCAGCGGAAGGAAGGGAAGACGTCCGATGTGGCGATCTACGAAGCCTGTCTTCTCCGATTCCGTCCGATCATGATGACGACAATGGCCGCGCTTCTCGGCGCCGTACCCCTGGCCATGGGGACCGGGGTCGGTTCCGAACTTCGACGGCCCCTGGGAATCACGATTATCGGCGGCCTCATCTTCAGCCAGGTCCTGACGCTGTATACGACACCGGTCATCTTCCTCTGGTTTGACCGGCTCGCCGCGCGGCTCGGATTCGCGACCGAGACGATTCCGCTCTCCCCCGAGGAGGCGGCGACGTGAACCTTTCGACCCCGTTCATCCAGCGGCCGGTCGCGACGACGCTGCTGACGATCGCCATCACGCTGGCGGGGGCGATCTCCTACTTCCTTCTGCCGGTCTCGCCGCTGCCGCAGATCGACTTCCCGACGATATCGGTCAGCGCCTCGCTCCCCGGCGCAAGCCCCGACACAATGGCGACGTCGGTCGCCACGCCGCTCGAGCGGCAGTTCGGGCGGATCGCCGGCGTGACGGAAATGAGTTCGAGCAGTTCGCTCGGCTCGACGAACATCACGCTTCAGTTCGAGCTCGACCGGGATGTCGACGCCGCGGCCCGCGACGTCCAAGCGGCGATCAACGCCGCCCGCAGCCAGCTTCCCGCGAACCTGCCGAACAATCCGTCGTACCGGAAGGTGAACCCCGCCGACGCGCCGATCATGATGCTGGCGCTGACGTCGGACACGTACGAGAAGTCGGCGATGTACGACGTCGCCTCGACGATCCTTTCGCAGAAGCTGTCGCAGGTCTCGGGGGTGGGACAGGTGTTCGTCGGCGGGGGCTCGAATCCCGCCGTCCGGGTCAACATCAACCCGACGGTCCTCAATCATCTCGGCATTTCTCTCGAGGATGTCCGCGCGATCCTGGGGAATGCGAACGCCAATCGTCCGAAGGGATCCATCGACGACGGCCGCCGGACCTGGTCGATCAGCACGACCGACCAGATTTTCGAGGCAAAAGACTATGAGAAACTGCTCGTCGTCTACCGGAACGGGGCGGCCGTCCGGCTGAAGGATGTCGCGAGCGTCACCGATTCGAACGAGGATCTCCGGGCGTTCGGTCTCTCCGACGGAAAGCCCTCGATCACCCTCCTGATCTTCCGCCAGCCGAACGCGAACATCATCGATACCGTCGACAGGGTCCGGGCGTTATTGCCGCAGCTCGATGCGCAGATCCCCGCGAACATGGACCTGAAGGTGGTCATGGACCGGACGGCGACGATCCGGGCGTCCCTGCACGAGGTGCAGTTCACCCTCGTCCTGTCGGTCGTGCTCGTGATCCTCGTCGTCTTCGCTTTCCTGCGGGACGTGCGGTCGACGCTGATTCCCAGCGTCGCCGTTCCGGTGTCGCTCATCTCGACCTTCGGGGTGATGTATCTCGCAGGGTACAGCATCGACAACCTGTCGCTGATGGCCTTGACGATCGCCACCGGGTTCGTCGTCGACGACGCGATCGTCGTGGTCGAGAACATCAGCCGCCATATCGAGCAGGGAATGGCGCCGCGCAAGGCGGCGCTTCTCGGCGCGAGCGAGATCGGGTTCACCGTCCTGTCGATCAGCGTCTCACTTGTGGCGGTCTTCATCCCGATCCTCCTGATGAGCGGGATGATCGGCCGGCTGTTCCATGAGTTTGCGATCACGCTCTCCGTGTCGATCGCCATCTCGCTCGTCGTGTCGCTGACCGCGACGCCGATGCTGTGCGCCCTGTTCCTCAAGCCTCACGCAGGCCGCAAGCATGGCGCCCTGTTCAATGCCAGCGAGAAGGTCTTCGACTGGATCCTGAGCGGCTACGCCGGCACGCTGCGGTTTGTCCTGCGGCACCAGTGGGCGACGCTTCTGCTCACCGTCGGGACGGTGGCCCTGACGGTCTATCTGTACGTCATCATCCCTAAGGGATTCTTTCCCCAGCAGGACATCGGCCGCCTGGCCGGGAATATCGTTGCCGACCAGGACGCGTCGTTTCAGACGACGTCCAAGCTCCTCGTCGAATATTCGCGGCTCGTGAGCGAGGACCCGGCCGTTTCGGGGGTGGTTGCGTTCACCGGGGGCTCCCGCGGCGGCGGCTCGAATTCGGGACGGATGTTCGTGACGCTCAAGCCCCTTGCCGAGCGAAAGGTGGGGGCCGACGTCATCGTCGGCCGCATCCGGGCGAAGTCGGCTCGCATTCCGGGGGCGAACCTGTTCCTCCAGCCGATCCAGGACCTGCGGGTCGGCGGACGCGCGAGCAGCGCTCAGTATCAGTACACGCTGATCGGCAGCAGTTTCCAGGAGCTCCTGGAGTGGTCTCCCAGGCTGATGGCGGAGATGCGGAAGATTCCCGGAGTGGTCGACGTCAACACCGACGCCCAGAACAAGGGGGTCCAGACGCGGCTCGAAGTGAACCGGACGACGGCGGCCCGGCTGGGGATTTCCTTTCAGGAGATCGACAACACCCTTTACGACGCCTTCGGTCAGCGGCAGGTCTCGACGATGTACGAGGATCTGAACCAGTACCGCGTGGTCATGGAGCTCGAAAACCAGTTCCTGCCGGGGCCCGAGAATCTCCGGCACATCTACGTTCGCGGGCCGAACAACGCCCAGATCCCCCTGAGCGATCTCGCACAACCGGTGACGCGGAACGCCTCGCTGTCGGTTGCGCATTCGGGGCAGTTTCCGTCGGTGACGATTTCGTTCAACCTCACGCCCGGTATCTCACTGGGAACGATCGTGACCGAGGTGCAGGACATCGTCGCCCGGATCGGTATGCCTCAAAGCATCCAGGGGAAGTTTCAGGGGACGGCGCAGGCGTTTCAGGACTCGCTCGGCAATCAGCCGATTCTCGTCCTGGCGGCTCTCGTTGCCGTCTACATCGTCCTGGGGATCCTGTATGAGAGCTACATTCACCCGCTCACGATCCTGTCGACTCTCCCATCCGCAGGGGTCGGCGCGCTACTCGCCCTGATGCTCTGCGGCGTCGAGCTGAACGTCATGGCTCTGATCGGCATCCTGCTGTTGATCGGGATCGTCAAAAAGAACGCGATCATGATGATCGACTTCGCCCTCGAGGCGGAGCGGAGCCACAACTGGTCCCCGGAGAAGGCGATCTACGAAGCGTGCGTCCTCCGCTTCCGCCCGATTACGATGACAACGCTCGCGGCCCTTCTTGGTGGCCTGCCGCTGGCAATGGGAGGCGGCGACGGAGCCGAGCTC
>JAEYWB010000818.1 GCA_023429275.1 Planctomycetota bacterium | reverse complement strand
GTCCGCACGCGGTTCGGCGAACCGCGTGACTATGGCGCCTTCTTGCTGAATCGCTGCAGCCACTCACCGATGATCTTCGCCGGAAGGCCCCCCTTCTTCTCATACTCCTCTGGCGTCTTCCCCCAGTAGAAGCTCACCCAGCCGTCGACGTGCTCACGTGAGCGTTCGATGAACTCCTCCGTTTCTTCGAGCCCCGCTTCCAGCGGAAAGACCTCTTCGATCACAAGCGGCTTGCCGACTTCGTAGACCTTGAGGACCGCCAGCGATTCGTCGATCGGGACTTTCTTCGGGTAGAAGTGAATACTGACGAAGTCGAGCGACGCTCCGACCTCGGGGGAATGGAACAGCGGTTTCGCCCCCTTGAAGACCTGGGCCCACGGGATGACGCCCACGGTGATCAGGTGGCGGTCGTCGACTGTGCGAATCGCCCCGGTCAACTTCTCAACCCAGGCCTTCGCGATCTCCTTGTCGCTGCGTCCGGCCGCATCGGTCGTGATCCGCTGGACGAAGTATTTGCCGTCGAGCGGCGGGCCGACGAGCCATTCGGTGTTGTTCTTTCCGCCGCTGACGACTGGCTCGTTCATCAGGTCGTAGCAGAAGATGGCGTCACTTTCGCGGCAGGCGGCGGCGATCTCCTTCCAGAATCGGGCCTGGACTTCCCAGCGGCCCGCCTCGTCGAGCGCGTCGTACCACGCTGGAACGTCCTGTTTGTGGTAACACGCGAGGCCCGTGAGATCGAGATAGAGTCCCGTCTCCTCGGCAAGCCGGACGAGTTTGCGAAGCTGCGAGAGGTTCCGCTCGTCGGCCTGATCCGCCGCCGCCATGAACCGGCCGACCTGAAGATGAACTCGTACGACATTCGCGCCAAGCTGCTTCATCTCGCGGAAGTCGGCGGCCACGGTTTCCCATTCGTCGTGCCAGTAGTCCTCAAGAAGCCGGCCCGCGTCGTCGTGGTCATAGTTGAATCCCCAGATAACGAACGGCTTGTCCCCCCCCTCGGTGACGAAGTGCGTCTTGTCGGCGCTGACGACGATCCGGCGGAGGGACGGCGATTGCGCAGGCTCCGCGGCCATGACCAGACTTGGGATCAGGAAAACGACCGCAAGGAAGCAAAGGGGAGCACGCATCGTCGGGAGACCTCCGACCTCTGGGAGACAGCAACGAAGAAAGGCGCCCCTAGTCTGCTTTCGGTCAGCCGCATTGTCACGACCCAGATCCGGAGAGTGAGCCCGGTCCGCCCGGCGATGGAGAAACCGGATGATTGACCTTCGACCGTCAGCCAATCACAGTGCCGCGATGCAACGCGTCGCCCTGATCACCGGAGGAGCCCGAGGGATTGGCCTGGGCATTGCCACTCGTCTCGCCGCGGAGGGTTTCTCGCTGGTGCTCAACGGCGTTCGTCCAGCGGCCGACGTCGCCGAAGGGATCGCTCCGCTCCGGCAGAGCGGGGCTCGCGTCGACTACGTCTCAGGAGACATCGGTCTCGCCGCCGACCGCGAACGACTGATCGCCGAATCGATCCGTCTTCAGGGGAGGATCGACGTCCTCGTCAACAATGCCGGCATTACCTCGCCGGGGCGCAGGGACATCCTCGAGGCGACGGAAGAGGCGTTCGACCGCGTCATGGCGGTCAACCTCAAAGGGGCCTTCTTCCTGACGCAGCTCGCCGCGCGGCAGATGATCGAACAGCGGAAGGCTGTTCCGTCCGGTACAGCGGGCCGCGGCTACGTCATCAACATCTCGTCCATTTCGGCCGAGTTTGTCTCGACGAACCGCGGCGATTACTGCCTCAGCAAGGCAGCCCTCGCAATGTCGACGAAGCTCTGGGCCGCCCGGCTCGCCGAGTTCGGTATCGACGTCTTCGAGGTCCGTCCCGGAGTGATCCGCAGCGACATGACGGCGGGAGTCGTCGAGAAATATGACCGCCTGATTGCCGACGGCCTGACCCTCGACCGTCGCTGGGGAGAAGCCGAGGACGTCGGCCGGGTCGTGGCGATGCTGGTGCGAGGCGACCTGCCGTATGCCACGGGACAGGTTCTCAAGATCGATGGCGGAATGACGATCCACCAGCTTTGAAGTCGCGAGCGCAGGCGGATGGCTGACCTCGTGAAGCCGCTGTCTCATTCGGCCGGCGGCTCGGAGGCGACCGGCTCCTCTCTCCGGATCCGGCCCGCCTTGTGGGTACTGATGAGCGATCCGGCCACAAGGGCCCCGAAGCTCCAGAGGATCGCGGAGGCCGATCGCCCGCCGTAGATCTCCGCGAGCCGCCAGTAGAGGCTTGCGAGCAAGAAGTACAGAAGAGAGAGCAGGACGCCGCCGCAGGCCCAAAGGTAGGAGCCAAGCTGCCAGCGGCGGGCGATCTCCCAGGAGGCCAGGGTGAGCGCCCCGGTATACATCAGCCGAACTGTGGCCGGGACGAGGTCCGCACGAACAGCGCTGACGGCGACGAACGCGGCAAACGGGAAGAGGCCAGCCCCGACAATCCGGAGGAAGCCTGCGAAGGAATCGCGGCCGACGAGTCCGAGAATCACAGCCGCCAGCCAGATGGCGTGGAAACCCGCCGCCTGTCGCAGAGCGGGGGAGACCGAGTCGGGCATGAGTCGAACGAGCAGAAGCGATCCGGCCGCGCAGGCCAGAAAGGCGACGAATGTCGACCGTCTCCTCCAGGCTTCCACCGCCAGTACGAACGCAAGAATCGCGACTCCGATGGAGCCTGGCGTTGTCAGGGAATGAAGCCCTGTCGTCTTCGGACCGACAACGGTGAACAGCCCCAGCGTCGCGATCAGCCCGTTCCAGCCTCCCCGGACACGGCGGAGCGTCGCGTAGGCATAGAACGCGGCCACGAACCAGAGAGACAGCCAGAGGGGCGAACCGGCGGTGTCGGTGACAAGCTGGAAGAACTCACGGTAGACGCGGCCACCTGTGGGAATGATCGACAGGATGGCGAGCAACGGGGCCCACCAGAGGGTGCGACGCGTCAGCCGCTTGTTGCCGGTGACGAGAGAGGCCTCGAACATCAGCAGAAGGATCGACCACAGGAGCGGCACCAGGAAGTACGGCCCCCAGATGGTGTCGAGTGCGATGGCGTGGATGCTCCGGTCCCCAAGCCTCGAAGAGGTGGGGAGCTCGATCCAGATCGGGCCGGTCTGACAGAACGTGAGTGCGAAGACATACGAGCGGAACGCGACGGCGAAGGCGATCATCCCGAAGGCGCACCACGGGTAGAGGGGCCAGCGCCACGGCGTCCCGTTCTGGTCCACGGCACGCGGGCCGCGTCGAACCGCCGGGATCAGTGTCAGGAACAGGAGCGCGGCGACGTTCGGGAAGAGAAACACGATCCGGTTCAGTTCGTCCGACAGCCATCCGTGAATCTCGGGCGAAGCGAGATAGGGGGCGGAGTAGAACAGGAGCAGGAAGAGGTGAAGTGGAACGCGGTAGACCCAGGGGAGTCGAAGCCGCGTTCCCAGGAGGACCGCCTCCGTCACGACGGCCGAGAAGAGATACCCGGCGAGCATGATCCGGCTGCCGACCGGCGCGGACTGTTCCTGCGTGAGGAGGTCGTCGGCGCTCACCGACACGGCGAGAAACAGCAGGAGGAGCAGCAGCACGATCGACCGGGCGTCCTCCCACACTCGGCCCCAGCGAACGATCAGGATACCGATTCCCGCGAGGAGCAGCGTGTAGGCCCCCATGACCGCCAGCAGGGACCAGGAGTTGATCTCGCCGATCGACATCACGCCGTAAGCCGCCCGGACGGCGTAAAGCATGAAGAGCGTACTGATCACGTAGAACGGGTTGTGATTGTAGATCCATCGCCAGAAGCCCGGCGGCGATTCCAGCGGCGGTGCAGTGGACCCGGCGGCGGGCGGGCTGGAGAGGTCCTGAGGAAGGGGAGAGGAGGGCTGAACAGAATCGGCCGACATGGCGCAGACTCCTGCTCTGGGACAGGCCCGGCCGGTCGAAGACCCCTCGCGCTGGCGCGAAGCGATCGTGCCCGGTTCGACCGGACCGTCGGGGAAAGAATGAGAGGGGAGAAGGAAAGGAGCGGCGTGGGACAACTGGAGCCGCCGCGACTTCTACGCGGGAGCCGGTTGCAATGTGAGAAGAACTTTGGCGCTTCGAACCATCGATCGATGTCTTCGTTCGCCGGCGCGGCTCGGATGACCTGAGAACCCGACCCGTTGAAGTGGGGCGCCCCTCGATCCGTAGCACGGCCTTCCAGGCCGTCCCGCTGGGCGCTCAAGCTCACGAACACCGCCCCAGGGCCGGGTTCAACCGATCGTTTAAGATGATGTCGGCCGATGTCGTGGTGGCCGGCGGAGGGAACCGGTCCGCGGTGGCTGACCTGGAAACGCTCGTACGGCCTGGAAGGCCGTACTACGGAGTTTGGCGACTCAGCGAAGCAGGCCGGCGGCCGCGAGCGCTCGCACGAACTCCCGTGCCACCGGGCCGGCCGCTTTGCCTCCCGAGCCCCCATTCTCCAGAAGGACCACGAAGGCGATCCGCGGCTGGTCGGCCGGGGCATAACCGGCGAACCAGGCGTGGTCGGGCCGGCCGCCGCCGGTCTCCGCCGTCCCGGTCTTTCCGGCGACGGAGATGCCGTCGATCTTCAGCGTCCCGCCGGTTCCCCGCGGATCCTCAATGACCGCGAGCAGCCCCTCGCGGATCCGCTCCAGCGTCCCGGGCATGAGGCCCTCGATCCGAACGGCCTGCTGCTGTGGCGCAGCCGGCGTCGGTTCGGCAAAGCCCGCGAGTTCAATCCCATGGGAAGAGGGATGGTGAGGCCTGGAAGGGCCTTCCTGGACGACACGCGGCCTCACCAGTTCCCCGCCATTCGCGACGGCGGCCATCAGACGCGCGACCTGCAGAGGGGTGGTGGCAAGCGTCGCCTGGCCGACCCCCATCTGGCGGGTCGTCCCCGGGTACCACTTCTCGTCCCCGGGCTTTCGGCGGGACGACGGCACCGTCCCTCCCCGCTCGCCGGGGAGGTCGATGCCGGTCGGAGCACCGAACCCGCAGCGGCGAGCCCAGTCCTCCAGGGCGACCGGGCCGATTCTCTGGGCGGCATCGAAGAAGTAGACGTTGCACGACTGGCAAAGCGCGTCCGCGAGAGTCGTCTCGCCATGGCCCCGACCGGTCCGGCGGAAGATCGAGCAGCGGTCCCGCTCCGGAGTGTTGAGGTACCCCCGGCACAGGAACGGCTCGTCCGGTGCAATGGCTCCTTCCTGCAGTCCCGCGATCGCGGTCACGATCTTGAAGACCGAACCCGGGGGGACAGCCGCCTGGGTGACTCGGGGAAAGAAGGGACGGCGGGGGTCGCGCGCGAGCCGCTTCCAGGCTTCGGGATCGGGATGGCTCATCGTCTGCAGATTGAACCGGGGGGCCGCGGCGGCGGCGACAATCTCGCCGGTTCGGATGTCGAGGGCCACGACACAGCCTCCGACCGGAACAGCCGCCGCTCCATCTCTCTCGAGAGCCCCGGCGGCGTGATCGACACCCGTCAGGGTCATGCCGGCCAGGGACGCGTCGAGGAGCTGTTCCGCACGCCGCTGGACAGCGAGGTCGAATGTGAGCGTCAGATCCGCACCATCGCGCGGTGGCCGGACGACGACCGACGAGAGAATCTCGTCACGGCGGTTCTTTGTGATGCGGCGCTCTCCGCGCTGTCCCCGCAGGATCGTCTCGTACGCCTGCTCGATTCCGGAGCGGCCGATCCGGTCCTCCTCCCGATAGTCGAGAGGGTCGCCTGCCGGAAACTTCTCGCGCCGCGCCGCAAGTTCCTCCGGCGAGAGAGGCTTCCTGTAACCGATCACATGGGCCGCGAGATCGCCGTGGGGGTAGACCCGGTCGCTCGCGCCCCGCGTCTCGACACCCGGGAACTGCGAAGGGTACGACTCGATCGCCGCCACCGCGTCGAGGGGGATGTCGCGGACGAGCGGGTGGTACTCCTGCTGCTCGCGGATCACGAGAGGGTCGCGTCGTTCACGGCGAGGCGGGGTGGTCAGTTCCCGAACGACGCGGTCCCACAGTCCGGCCAGCCCCGAGGCTGCCGGCGAAACAGCTGCCGGAGCGGCTTCGCCATTCCGCTCGATCCGCTTCCGTTCGACCGCTTCGAGCATTCTGACCACGCGGGTCTGGATCCGGAGTCGTTCGGCCGCGAGCTCGTCCGGACGTCGCCCGGTCACTTCGGCCAGGGCCGCCCACAGGCGCTCGCGCTGTCGCAAGACATCGGCTTTCGCTGCGGCGACGAGGTCCTTCCGGCGGCGCTCCTGGCGAGAGAGCCGCTCACGGGCGGTCGCGGTGAGCCATGTGTCGTCCGCCGGCTCTTCGAGCCAGCGGTAATGGACCAGCAGGTCGAACCGCGGAGAGTCGAACGCGAGGACCTGCCCGTCGGCGGCGAGGATCCGCCCGTCCCGTGCCGGGATCGGCTCGAACACCTCGGTCGGGCGGTCCCACACCACAAGGAACCGAGGCGCCGCCGCGGTCTGCAGCCAGACCACGCGACCGACAATGACGGCGAAGGCTCCGGCAAACAGCAGGAAGAGAATCGCGAGCCGCAGCCCCGGCGCGGCATCGACCGACCACTCGGAGCGAGCCGTGGAGTCATCGTCGGCGAAGAGGGGACGCGGGGTGTTTCGCACGGGCCGGGACTTCAGTGATCTGTCGTCAGTTCTCAGCCTCCGGGGCAGAGGTTTGCCCGGCGAGGTCTCGAGCGAAGCTCCGACAATGAGCAGGGAAGGCTACGCCGCAGCCGCGGTGACCGGCTTGCCGCCCCGCCAGCCCGTCACGCCGAGGCCGAGCATCCCGAGCGAGAAGGTGAGGCAGCCGGCGGCGAACCAGTCTCCCCAGCGGACGTACAGGCTGGTCCGGCTGTCGAGTGGAACCTCGCTGACGAGGACGGCGTTGAGCTCCTTGTAGTAGCGGCCCGTCTTCGGATCTCGCATCGACGTTCTCGCGTCATCGCCAACGGCCGCCGTCGCGGTCGGATCCGTCTTCCCCGACCCCGCCGGTCGCTTCATGAGGGCGTCGAGGTCGAGGAACAGGTCCGGCTCACGGACGACACCGTCGCCGTCGATGAACGCGGAGATCCCCGTGTTGACCGCCCGGACCATCGGGACGCGGGTCTCGATGCAGCGGAACGAGGCGGTGATCAGGTGCTGGTCGAGCTCGCTCGAGCCGTGGAACCAGCCGTCATTCGTCAGGTTGACGAGGCAGTCGACATCGCGGCCCTGGCCGTCGCGTGTGGCCGAGACCGCCCCCCGGACAAGCTGCGGCACGGTGTCTTCGAAGCAGATGAGCGGGACGAGGCGATGCTCTCCATGCTGGAAGACATGCACGCTCTCCCCGGGCGAAAGTCCCATTCCGCCGGCCGCCGGCGTCAGCGTCGCCAGGAAGGGGAACAGTTCCTTCATCGGGACGTACTCGCCGAACGGCACGCGGTGCAGCTTGTCGTAGCGGCCGACCAGTCCGCGGTCCGGCTCGAAGAAGAGGGCCGAGTTGTAGCCCCGCATCCCCGACTCCTTGTCGCCCGCGAAGACGTCCGCCCCGACGATCATTCCCGCGCGGCTCCCCTCGGTCATGTCGACGAGGGCCTGGTCCGCCTTTTTGTCGGTCCAGAACTCCGCCGGCAGGTCGGGATGCAGTCCCTTGAGCTCCTGCTCGGTCATCGAGGGATCGGCGACAGGGTAGGGGTACCGGAACATCGTCTCCGGCCAGACGATGAGCTTCGCCTGGTGCCGCGTAGCCAGTCCCGTGAGGGCCTGGTGAGTCCGGAGGATGTTCGGCAGCTGGTCCTGCTCATGCTTGAGCGACGAGGGAAAATTCCCCTGCACGAGCCCGACACGCGGTCCGGGTTGAAAGTCCGCCTGCGACCGCCGGAAGGAGCCGTAGCCGAGCGTGGCGACGAGCAGCAGGATCGTGGCCGACACCGCCCAGGTCCGCTGGGAGGTCGATCGGTTGAGAAGGGCCGCGTCGCTCTCGGCCGGCTGGGGAAGCAGCCGGAACTTCTCGAACAGGCTCATCGGGACGAACTCCGCCACGCAGGCGTTGGCCATCATGACGAGTAAGCTGACGCCGTACGCGCCGACGAGGTCGCCGATCTGGAGCAGGGTGGTCCACTGATGTTGCGTGTGGCCGAGGTAGTACCAGGAGAACCCGGTCATGATGTAGGCGCGGGCATATTCGAGTCCGACCCAGACGAGCGGCGCCGCGACCAGCAGAGGGACCTTCGCCCGGTGAACGGCGACCCGCGAGAGCCCGACGAAGAGCGGGAAATAGAGGCCGACGTAGAACGCGAGAGCGACCCAGGCGAAGTACATGGAGGGGTCGCCGAGACGCATCCACTGGAGCGTCATCAGCGCGAACAGCCATCCGCCGATGGCGGTGTAGAGGGACATCTTCCGGGTCGGCCGTGGCATGCGGACCGTCAGAAGCAGTGGAACGAGGGCCACCCAGGCGAGGGGGCCGAAGTCGAGCGGCGTGAAACTTCCCCAGAGGGCGACGCCCGAGACGATCGACATCCAGAGAGGCCCCGTCGACGAGGGAGCGACGGCTCTCGCGCGACTGATGATGTCGACGACGGAGAGATCGGTGTCGGATCGCTTCAGCCGCTCCGTCATCAGAGGCAGCGGGACGGCGCCGGGTGAAGCCTGGGCGGAGGAGGGAACGGGAGCAGGTTCCATTGTCGTCGTCGGCATGACGGCTTCATCCTTGAAACCGGAAACGGTCGGGAACGCGCCGCAGAGGCGCGAGGGGGAAGCCGGGCAGGGGAGAAACGGCGGGTATCAGGCAACCTGTTGTTGCCGCCGGGCTCCTCAAGACCATGGGAAAAACGAAACAGCGTCCCCCGTCACATACTGCCGCTCGCCCGCCGGAAAGTGGGCCGTGCCATGGGCTTCGACGGTTGCCCGCAGGTCTGAAGAGCCCCGCCATCCCACGGGATAGACCAGCGGTCCCTCGGCGCCCCATTCCACTCGAACGGGAAGCCAGGTCGGGCGGTCATCCTTGAACGCGAGGTTCGTTCCGATGCGGGCGGGAACGGCGATCGGTGTCGCCGGGTCGATTCCCTGCAGGCGGCGAAGCGCCGTCCGGACGAACAAGTCGAAGCAAACCATACTGCTGACGGGATTTCCGGGCAATCCGAATATCCAGCGCGGCAGCCCGTC
>JAEYWB010000790.1 GCA_023429275.1 Planctomycetota bacterium | reverse complement strand
CTCCGGGGACGTCTGGGAAGCGAACCTGATGTGCGCCCGGATCCTCGAACGTGGCCAGCGGGTCGCCGACGCCGAGGATGCCATTCTTCGAAACCTCGACAGCGATCTCGAGTCGCCTCTCAGCCGGACGATGCTGGTCTCCCTCTACACGCAGACGCAGAACAGCGACCGCCTGGCCAAGGTGCTGTCGGACCCCGCCTTCGTCGCGGAAGTCCCGGCTCCGGTGCTGCTGCGGTGCGTCTCGATCCTGGGGACGGACAAGACTCCCGCCCCGGTCATGCAGACGGTGCTGGCCTCGATCGACGCGCAGCCCTACATCCAGGTCGGACAGGACGACGTCATCGTCCGGGCCGCGCAGTCGTGGCAGCTCCACCTGGCGTCGCTGCAGGTGTCGCTCGGTGACCGCCAGTTGTCGAACCCGCAGATCATGACGAGGAACGGAATCCACTACCTGCGGTACGCGACGCAGATGGACCTTGGCGGACCGTTCTCGACCTCCCCTGCCGATGTGCGGGTGACTCTCAACTTCCAGTATCCGGACAAGAATCAGATCCGGCTCACGCTGCAGCCGGACCAGGTGCAGGTCTCGCAGACCTCGCGAACGATTGCGACGCTCGTCAACCCGCGGCTGGCGACGACCTCTTCAAACTCGACGCCCTCCCTGCGGATCGCGGACATCAAGGTGGGAGAGAAGGAAGTCTCGCTGACCGGCTATCGCATGCCGGCGAATCGCCGCGATGGTTTCTCGAACGCCCCCGTTCGGATCGAAACGGGCAAGCCGGTCCTCTCGCCGGAAATGCTGCAGCAGTCGGCCCCCTGATCCTAACGCGGCGCTCCGTGCCGCGAGCCAGCAGGGCGGGCCGAACGAGTACCGAACTCCGACTGGACTGGGCGCGAAGACCCTGATCGCCTCGCCTTGTCGACGAGCGAAGACACTCCTTGTGTGCCACGTCCGTTCTCGGCACGGAGAGGGACCATGAGCCGGCTCGTGCGAGCGGACGGTGCTGCAAACTCTTGCAGCCCCGCTGCCGGCTGTGCCATGCTAAAAGAGCGCGCCGTTCCCTCATGGAAGGAATCCGAACATGGCCCCGTCCGTCGCTCCTGCTCCCGCTGCCCTGCTGCTCATCGACATCCAGAACGATTACTTCCCGGGGGGCCGGTGGACTCTCGCCGGCATTGAAGACGCGGCGGAGAACGCAGCGCGGCTGCTGGAAGCGGCTCGCAAGGCGGGAACTCCGGTGGTCCATATCCGCCATGAGTTCCCGAACGCCGCCGAGGCCCCCTTCTTCGCTCCCGGCTCGGCGGGGGCCGAGATTCATCCGTCCGTCCGGAACCGCGAGGGAGAACCGGTCGTCCTCAAGCACCAGATCAACTCGTTCAAGGAGACCGATCTCAAGGGGATCCTCGACCGCGCGGGGGTGAAGGATCTCGTCATCTGCGGGGCGATGAGCCACATGTGCGTCGACGCCGCGACCCGGGCGGCGGGGGACCTGGGCTATCGATGCACGGTGATCCACGACGCCTGTGCCTCGCGCGACCAGGTGTTTGAAGGACAGTGCGTCTCCGCCTCGCAGGTTCACGCCTCGTTCATGGCCGCCCTGCAGTTCGGCTACGCCAAGGTCATCTCCACGGACGAGTTCCTCGCACAGCATGGCGAGTCCGCGGCGTCCTGACCCATTTGAGCGTTTGCCCGAGGGGCTTCAGCCAGACTGCGGCCGAAGCGGCGTCGAGGCGAATGGCTCCGCGAAGAGTCACGCAGTTTCTTCCCGGGCCGCCGACTCGAGACCGAGTTCCTGGATCGCCTGTTCCCGCAGTTTGAACTTCTGGATCTTCCCCGTCACGGTCGTCGGGAAGCCGTCGACGAACCGCACGTACCGCGGAACCTTGAAGTGCGCCAGCCGCGCGGCGCAGAACTCCCGGATCTCCTCGTCGGTGGCCGCCTGCCCGGATCGCAGCCTCACGCAGGCGAGAACCTCTTCCCCCCAGCGATGGTCCGGCACGCCGACCACGTAGGCGTCCTCGACCCCGGGATGCTGGTGGAGCGCCTCCTCGATCTCCCGGGGAGAGATATTCTCGCCGCCGCGGATGACCATGTCCTTGAGACGCCCGGTGATCCGCAGGTAGCCGTCCGGCCGCCTGAGGGCCATGTCGCCCGTGTGCAGCCAGCCTTCGGAATCGATCGCTTCGGCCGTCTGCTCCGGCATGTTGTAGTAGCCCTTCATCACGCCGTGCCCTCGGCCGCAGAGTTCACCCGAGACTCCGTCGGGAACCTCGTCGCCGCTCGCCGGGTCGACGATCTTCACCTCGACTCCGGGTAAGACGCGCCCGACCGTACTGACGCGAAGTTCCAGCGGATCGTCCCAGCGGGTCATCGTGATGAGGGGCGACGCCTCCGTCTGGCCGTAGCCGATCGTGATTTCCCGCGCTCCCATCTCACTCGTGACACGCTTCATGAGTTCGATCGGACAGGGGCTTCCCGCCATGATCCCGGTCCGGAGGGACGAAGTGTCGGTCGCGGCGAACTCCGGGCTCTCGAGCTGGGCGATAAACATTGTCGGCACGCCGTAGACCGCCGTGCACTTCTCGGTGGCGATTGCCTGCAGCGTCTCGCGCGAATGAAAACTCTCGGCGGGAAAGACCATCGCCGCACCGTACACCGCCGCCACGAGCGTCCCCAAAACACATCCGAAGCAGTGGTAGAGCGGAACCGGAATGCAGATCCGGTCCTTCGGCGTCAGCCTCTGCCGCTCGCCGGCGTAGAATGCATTGAGCATCAGGTTCCGATGAGTCAGGAGCACTCCCTTCGGATTGCCCGTCGTCCCGGAGGTGTACTGGAGATTGATCGGGTCATCCGGCGTCAGAGACTCGCTCCTCTCTCTGATCCGTTCGTCCGAAACACTCTTCCCCGCCGCGAGGAGATCCTTCCAGCCGAGCATCCCGGGGACCTCGGTGCCGCGAAGCTGAATGAGCCATTTCAGCCGGGGAAGCCGCTCGCTCTGCAGTTTTCCGGGCGAGGCGGCCCGGAGCTCCGGACAGATCTCGTCGAGCATCGTGAAATAGTTCGACGTCTTGAACTGGTCGATCAGGGCGAGTCCGCGGACCTCCGACTGACTGAGGGCGAATTCGAGTTCGCGCGTCCTGTAGGCGGGATTGACGGTGACGAGCACGACGCCGATGCGGGCGGCGGCGAACTGCAGGATGACCCACTCGGGAATATTGGACGCCCAGATGCCGAAGTGATCACCGCGGGCCAGACCGAGCGAGAGCAGCCCCCGCGCCGCTTCGTCCACGGCGGACTCAAAGGCCTGCCAGGTCCAGCGCTCGCCTGTCTGCACGAAGACGACAGCGTCGCTCTCCGGATTCGCCGCGGCCGTCCGCCGCAGGACCTGGTCAATCGTGAGACCATCCACCCAGGGTTTCGAAGCGTTGATCGACATGACGAGCCCTCGATCGGCGGCGGGACGGGACCCTGTCGGAATTCTACTCCCGCCCCCCGGAACGGTCCGCTGGGAGAATGACTTTTCCCGACAGATCATTCGGCTCCGGGGAACCGGGGCAGCCGGGTCACTCGGCGCCCCTGTCAACCATGACGCTGGCAGCACAGGAGGAAAGATTTCCGACCGGGGGAACGACTCGATACAGTTTTCTCATCGTCGCACGGAGTTGCAGAACACAGAAAGTGGAATGGCCATGCCCGCACCTGAGTCCCTGCGGAGTCGTCTGGAAAGTCACGGTCAGCAGCACCTCCTGCAATGGTGGGACGAGCTTTCCCCACCGGAGCAGGACTCCCTCGCGAGGCAGCTGGAAGAGCTCGACCTTCCCCTCGTCACCCGCCTCGCCCG
>JAEYWB010000733.1 GCA_023429275.1 Planctomycetota bacterium | reverse complement strand
GTGGAAGCGCGCCGATCGCCTTACGGCCGTACTCCTCCAGCGACAGGCTTGGAAAGACGGCCGCCAGGAAGTGGATCGCCGGGGATGTCGATTCGGAGGACACAGGAGGAATTCCGATTCGAACGGGTCGTCGGAGCTGCGGGGCTCCGACCTCACGCAGGGAGTGCCTCATGAAGGGTTGAGGGCGAGAATCCTCGGTCGGGGGGACCGCGGCAAGCCTCCCTCAAAACAAAAAAGCCGCAGCGTGGCTGCGGCTGAAGATTCTGATCACGGTTTCAATGTCTCACGTGACTAGCGCGCGGCAGTCGGGACATCCATATCGAGGTGCTGACAGAGGCGTTCGATGAGCTTGTCGACTTCGAACGGCTTCTGGAGGAAATCGTTCGCCCCGGAGGCCCGGAGTTCGTCGATCTTCGCCGCCTCGACCATCCCGCTGATGCAGACGATTTTGACATCGTCGAGGGTCGAATCGCTCCGGACCCGCTGGCAGACTTCCTTGCCGTTGATATCCGGCAGCATGACGTCCAGAACGATGACGTCCGGACGATATTCCTTGACCATCATTCCGGCGTCAAAGCCGTTGTTGGCGACGCGGACTTCGAAACGGCCATCGGTTTCGAGGGCGTCCTTGATCAGTTCGACCAGGTCGAGATCGTCATCGACGACCAGAGCCTTGCGCTTGCCGCTTTCGAGAGCATCCGTCGGGATGCCGTTGTCCTTCATGAACTTATAAAGGACGTCGCGGGGAATGCGGCGGAATCGGGAGCCGGGAACGCGAAAGCCTTTAAGCTGTCCCGAGTCAAAGCAGCGGATGATGGTTTGCTGACTGACCTTACAGATCTTCGCAGCTTCACCCGTGGTAAAAACGGTTTTCATCGTGCTGGTCCATCCGTTGGTTTCGGACGCCGCTGCCAAGGGGCTCAGCGGGTCCTAGCACACATCCCCTCCCGAGCACACAATCCCTTCGGGAGCGATTCCGATCCATGACCTTCTGGTCAAACCCCGACGACCTCACAAAATAGCGAGATTACCTGGGTTCTCGGTTGTGCGGATTCTAACGGCTTCGCAGAACGGGTCAACAGGGGTTTTCTCGTCAGACTCCCCAGTCTGCCAGCCTCCTCAATTCAGCGCAAAGACCTGAGACACCGGAGCTTTCCGCCAAGTCCAACGCTTGACTTTGATGAGCTGTCGAGGTCCCTGCCGAAACGGATTCTGGCCCGGACTGGACAGTTCGTTACCGGCGAGGCGATGCCGCGGAATGACCAGTCCCCTTTGATGACAAACATGACAGACGCCTCCCCTTTTGAGCAGTCCCTGCTGAACGCGATCAGCGCTCGGGCATTGCAGCTCAGCGCGACCCGCCGCCACATCCACCGTTCTCCCGAGCCGAGCCGTCATGAGCTCGAGACCTCGCGGTACATCGCGTCGCGGCTCTTCGAGGCCGGCATCCCGGCCCGGCTGATGCGGGGAGAGACCGGTGTCGTCGCGGAGCTCCCGTGGGGGCCAGTGACGCCGGCGAGTCCGACCATTGCCCTGCGAGCGGACATCGACGCGCTCCGGCTGCAGGACATGAAGACCTGCGACTACCGTTCGGCCCGGGATGGCCTTTGCCATGCCTGCGGTCACGACTGTCACACGACAATGGTCCTCGAAGGGCTGCTGACGGCGTCGGAACTCCAGGCGGCGGGAGTGGTTCCGGAGACTCCGTTCCGGCTGCGGGCTCTCTTTCAGCCAGCCGAGGAGACCGGGGAAGGGGCGGTGTCACTCGTCGAGCAGGGGGCAATGGAGGGCGTGGGGGCGATCCTGGGCCTCCACGTCGAGCCGGAGCTTCCCGCAGGCACTGTCGGGATTCGCTACGGAGCTCTGACCGCCAACCTGGATGAAGTCGAGATCACCGTCACCGGCCGCGGCGGACACTCGGCCCGGCCTCACTATACAGATGATCCCATCGCGGCGTCCGTCCAGCTTCTCTCGGCCTTCTACACGCTGTTACCACGGGCGGTCGATTCCCGGAGTCCCTCGGTCCTCAGCATCGGAAAGATCGCCGGGGGAACACTTTGCAACGTGATACCCGATCGCGTCGAGATGCTCGGAACGCTCCGAAATGTCGATCACGGCATCCGGGCGACGCTTCAGCGGCGGATGCATGAGATCGCTCGCGGCATTGAGGAGGCGACGGGGGCGAGCATCGCCCTTCGGTTTGCGTGTCCGCTCGACGCCGTGATCAACGACCGTACGGTCACGGAATCGCTGCATGGCGCCGCTCGGGCCGTCGTCGGGGATGACCACATCCGGCTTCTCGACTGGCCGAGCCTCGGGGCCGAAGACTTCGGCGGATATCTGACCAAAGCCCCCGGAGCGATGCTGCGACTCGGCTGCGCCCGGCCAGGGGCGGAAAGCTGGCCGCAGCTTCATTCCCCCCACTTCGACATCGATGAGCAGGCGCTGATGGTTGGCGCCCAGATCCTGCTGTTGGCTGCGGCCCGCGCGGCGGCGAGAGCCTGACATCGCCGCTCCGGTGAGCGGGAGTGCCCGGTCTCTTCCAATCTCTTGCCTGACAAGGAGGTTGCGGCTTGACTCTCGTGACTTCATAGCAATAGTGGACGACCCTGCGGGTTCGAACTCACCCCTCCTGACGAGGGGCGTCGTCCTACCGCTCGGAGAAGGACCGCAGTCTTCGATGAACTGGGTGATCGGCAGGGGAGTGGGTCTGGGATTTGCGACTGCGGCCATCGTGCTTGTGATCGCGTGCTTTGTCATGTCGGCCAATCTCGCACACATCAATCGCAATTCGGCCCTCGTTGTTCATACGCACGCGGTCATGGACGAACTGGCGGCCGTGGAAATGACGCTCCTCGAGGCGGAGTCCTCGCAACGCGGGTACATGCTCACTGGAGAAGAGCGGTTTCTCGGTTCGTTCCAGCAGCTTCGAACAAGGCTTACCGAGCGCCTGACCCTGCTCCGCAGATTTGTCGCGGACAACCCTGCGCAGGCGGAAGCGGCAGAGAAAGTGGCCGAGAAGGCGGAGTTGCGAATGACAACCATGGAGCGGGGTGCCAACATCCGGCGCGAGGAAGGAAAGGAGGCCGCAGAGAGCTTTATTCGGGCCGGGACCGGCAGTACGCAGATGGGCGAGCTGAGAGAGAGTATCTCCCGGATGAAGCAGACGGAATCGGCCCTCCTCATCCAGCGGTCTGATCAGACGGCGCAGAGCTTCGGATCCGCGAGGACGGCGAACGTCGTGAGCCTGATGTTTGGCCTGACGATGGTGGGTGTCGCCTATTGGGTTTCGGCCCGCGAGATTGAATCCCGGCGGAATGCCTCCGCGGAACTGGAACGGAAGGTGCTGGAACGGACGCAGGAGCTCAATGAACTCAATGCCGCTCTTCAGGCCAGCAACGGGGAGCTCGAGCAGTTCGCCTCCGTTGCCTCGCACGACCTGCAGGAGCCTCTCAGAAAGATCGAGGCCTTCGGCGATCGCCTCAGGACACGCAGCGCCTCTCTCGACGACACGGGTCGGGATTACCTCGCTCGCGTGCTCGATTCCGCTTCGCGGATGCGGACGCTGATTAACGACCTCCTCAGCTTTTCGCGGGTCACGACGCGTGCGCAGCCGTTTGCGACGGTTGACCTCGGCCGGATTGCCGCTGACGTCGTGTCGGACCTGGAAGGACGCCTGCAGCAGGTCAATGGACGCGTCGACCTGCAACCCCTTCCGTCTATCGAGGCCGATCCGACCCAGATGCGGCAGCTCCTGCAGAACCTGATCGGCAACGCCTTGAAGTTTCATCGCCCCGGAGTGACACCGGTTGTCGAGGTCGACGGGAAAATCTCGTCCGAAGCGGGCCGGAAACCGCAGTTGGTGCTGACGGTGAAAGACAACGGAATCGGCTTCGAAGAGGTCTATCTCGATCGGATCTTTGAAGTCTTCCAGAGGCTTCACGGCCGAAACGAATACGAAGGGACGGGCATCGGCCTGGCCATTTGTCGTAAAATTGCGGAACGGCACGGCGGCACCATTACAGCCCGCAGTGCCCCGGGCGAGGGAGCGACGTTCATCGTCACCCTGCCGATGCGTCAATCGAACGAGGAGTCCCGGAATGCCTGACCGTCTGCGCCCGATCACGATCCTCATGGCGGATGACGACGCCGATGACCGGCTCATGACGCGGGAGGCGTTTGAGGCGAGCCATCTCAAGAACGACCTCAAGTTCGTTGAGAATGGCGTGGAGCTGCTCGACTACCTCTATCGCCGGGACAAGTACGCCGATCCCGAGTCCTCTCCCCGGCCGAGCATCATCCTGCTCGACCTCAACATGCCGAAGAAGGACGGCCGCGAGGCGCTCGAGGAGATCAAGAAAGATCCCAACCTCCGCAACATCCGGATCATCGTTCTGACCACCTCGAAGGCGGAGGAGGACATCTACCGGACCTACAACCTCGGCGCGGCCTCGTACATCACCAAGCCGGTGACCTTTGAATCGCTGGTCGATGTCGTTAAAACGCTGGGAAAATACTGGCTGGAGATCGTTGAACTCGACGAAGGCCGCTCGGCAGCAGGGGGGAGCGGAAGTTGATCGCCATGCAGCCGCTGCGGATCCTGCTGATTGACGACGATCAGGAAGACCACATTCTGACGCGCGACCTACTGGACGAAGCGCTCGGATCGGGTTTTCACCTCGATTGGGCTTCGACTTACGACTCCGGCCTCGAGGCGATCCGCCACTGCCGGCACGATCTCTACCTGCTCGACTACCGGCTCGGAAAGAACACGGGCCTCGATGTCCTCCGCGATCCCGCCGTCCAGAACTGTGATGGACCGATCATCCTCCTCACGGGGCAGAGCGAGCGGGAAATCGACCTCGAGGCGATGCAGGCGGGCGCAGCCGATTTTCTCACGAAAGATGGACTGACGGCCGAAACCCTCGAGCGGACGATCCGGCACTCGATGGAGCGGTTCCGGCACCGCCGAGAGCTTCAGCAGCTCAATGAGGAGCTGGAGAGCCGCGTCGAAGAGCGAACCCGCGAGCTCGAACGGGCGATGGAACAGCTTCGCGAGGCCGACCGCCGGAAGGACGAGTTCCTGGCCATTCTCGCGCATGAGCTCCGCAATCCCTTGGCGCCCATCTCGAATTCCCTGGAGCTGATTCGCGGGCCCGAAGTCGACCCGGACGTCCTGGCGCAGGCCCGTCAGACGATGGAGCGCCAGCTCGGTCAGCTCACCCGCCTCGTGGACGACCTCCTCGAGGTCAACCGCATCAGCCGCGGCAAGATCGAGCTTCGCAAGTGCGTCGCCGACGCGGCGAAGATCGTGCTGCATGCGGTCGAGGCCTCCCGGCCGCTGATGGAGAAGAAGCAGCAGCACCTGCGGCTCGATCTCCCGGCTGAGCCGGTCGAGCTCGAAGTCGACGACGCCCGTCTCGCCCAGGTCATTGCGAACCTGCTGAACAACGCCTCGAAGTACACCGACCCGAGCGGCCAGATCACGCTGACGCTGGCCCGCGAGGGGGAAAGCGCCGTCATCCGCGTCTGCGATACCGGCGTGGGGCTCACCAGGGAGGCCCTGTCGAAAATCTTCGAAATGTTCGCGCAGGTCGATTCCACCCTGGAACGGTCGCAGGGGGGGCTCGGCATCGGGCTGACTCTCGCCCGGACGCTCGTCGAGCTGCACGACGGCACCCTCACCGCCGCGAGCGCGGGTCCCGGTTGCGGCAGTGAGTTCACCATCCGTATTCCCGCCAAACTTCGTTCCTCCCAGCCGATGACTTCACCTGCTGCCGGCCCGCCTCCTCAACCTGCGAAGCCGTCCGGAGGGGGTGGGCGAAAGGTTCTCGTCGTCGACGACAACCGCGATTCCGCGACGACCCTTGCCATGCTCCTGAAGCTCTCGTCGCATACCGTCGAGAAGGCGCACGATGGGGAAGAGGCGCTCGAAACAGCCAGGCGATTCCTTCCGGAAGTCATCCTCCTGGACATCGGCCTGCCGAAGCTCAACGGTTACGAAGTCGTGCGGAAGCTGCGGGAGCAGCCCTGGGGGAAGGGGATCAAGGTCATCGCCCTCACCGGCTGGGGCCAGGAAGAAGATCGACAGAAGTCGAAGGAAGCCGGGTTTGACGACCACATTGTCAAGCCGGTCCAGCACGCCGCGCTCGTCAAGCTGCTCGCGCAGCACTGAGATGATCGCGACACTCCGCGCCGTCGAACGGACGCTCCGGGAGAACAGATCCTCCTTCCCCAGGAGCCGCCGCGTCTCAGCAATCGCCAGACGGAAAGTGCCCCGTCGTCCGTCAGCCGATCAGACGGCACGCGCTCGTGTTTTGGCACCGCCAGGATTTGGGGTTCGTCAAATTAGCCGGAACTCGCTAGCGTCCGGTTCGAACCGGGGGCTAGCGCC
>JAEYWB010000720.1 GCA_023429275.1 Planctomycetota bacterium | reverse complement strand
CCGGGGAGCCGGGAGAGTTCGTCCCGGAGCTGGATCGTCGCGTAGTTGCTGAGGTACAGGTCGTCGCGCGACTGATCGGGCGAGAACAGGTTGATGATCATCAGGACGGTCGGAGACTTCTTCTTGACCGTCACGCCGCGGCGGGCGACCAATTGCGGCAGAACCGGCTGAGCGAGAGCGACGCGGTTCTGGACGAGCACCTGCGCGAGGTTGAGGTCGGTTCCCGGGCGGAAGGCGACCGTCAGCGCGTACATGCCGTCGTTCGTGCACTGCGACGACATGTAGAGCATCCCCTCGACGCCGTTCACCTGCTGCTCGATCGGAGCGGCGACGGTATCGGCGACGACCTGGGCGTTGGCCCCGGCGTAGACCGCCGAGACCTCAACCGTCGGCGGAGTGATGTCGGGGTACTGCGTGACCGGCAGCGTGAAAAGCACGATCGCTCCCGCCAGCGTGATCACGATGGAGAGGACCGAAGCGAAGATCGGCCGATCGATGAAGAACCGCGAGAACATGAGGCGGGGGGAGGAGTTAGGTGTTAGGTGTTAGGTGTTAGGTGTTAGGTGCTGGGTGTTAGGTGTCAGATGCCGGGAGGGAGCTGGGGCAGGGGTCGGTGACGTTGCTGTTTGGTACGGAGAGTCTCAGTGGTCTCCGTGGGGTCTCACATCTTCTCGGGTGGGGAATCGCCGTTGGGACGGGCGTGGCCCGCTCCGACCGGCTTCACTTCGTGCAGGAGTCCGTTGTGGTTTGTCGAGATGGCCGGCGTTCCGTGGCCGTTTCCGATCGTTCCTGCGGGGTGCGGTTCTCCGTTCCCGGCGGTGTGTCCGTTCCCGGAGGAATGCCCGTTGCCGACGTGGGCTGTCGCTCCGTTTCCGCCGTGCGGCTGGACCGGTGCCGGCGCTCCGTTGCTTGAGGCTGCCGTGCGGGATCCGCGTCGCAGGGCTGACGCAACCCAGCGGCGGGGAGCGCGAAGCGAAAGGATTCCCAGGGCGAGATCCGCCCCATAGGCCAGTCCCTTTGACGACATGGCCCTCGAGTGGGAAACCCGGTCGATGACGTAGAAGAAGACAGGCGTCAGCAGGATGCCGAACGCGGTCACGCCGAGCATGCCGCTGAAGACGGTCGTCCCGAGGGCCCGCCGCATCTCGGCCCCGGCCCCGGTCGCGATGACGAGAGGGACGACGCCGAGGATGAACGCGAACGAGGTCATGATGATCGGCCGCAGCCGGAGCTCGCACGCCGCCAGGGTCGCCTCGCGGGCGGAGAGCCCCGCCTCCCGCTGGAGCTTCGCGAACTCGACGATCAGGATCGCGTTCTTGCACGCGAGGCCGATCAGCACGACGAAGCCGATCTGTGTGAAGACGTTGATGTCCATGCTCGCGTACCACACGCCCGTAATGGAGCACAGGACGCACATCGGCACGACGAGGATCACCGCGAGCGGGAGAGACCAGCTCTCGTAAAGGGCCGCCAGCACGAGGAAGACGAAGACGACCGACAGGGCGAAGATCACGAGCCCGGTGTCGGAGGTCGTCCGCTCGAGATAGGTGATCTCCGTCCATTCATAAGCCATGCTCGAAGGGAGTTCGCGGTCCGAGATCTCTTCGAGAGCCGCAATCGCCTGGCCGGAGCTGACCCCCTTGGCGACGTTCCCGTTGATCGCCGCGGCGGGATACATGTTGTACCGCGTGAGCACGAGGGGAGCCGCCCGCTGCTCGACGGTCGCCATCGTCCCGATCGGGATCATGTCGCCGTGCATGTTCCGAACCTTGAGGTGCGGGACGTCGGAGATCTGGTTCCGGAAGTTCATCTCCGCCTGGACAATGACCTGCCAGGTCCGGCCGAACAGGTTGAAGTCGTTGACGTACCGCGAGCCGAGGAAGCCCTGGAGCGTCGCGAACATCTCGCCGAGGCTCACCCCCTGCTTGAGGCACTGTTCGCGGTCGATGTTGATGAACAGCTGCGGCGAGTTCTGGTTGTAGACGGTCGTCAGGCCGACGAGCCCCGGCGTCTCGTTGCCGATCCGGACGATCTTGTCGGTCTGGACCTGGAGCTCCTTGAGGTCGACCTCCCCCCGGTTCTCGCCCATGAACTTGAAGCCCCCGGCCCGGCCGAGGCCGCTGATCGCCGGGGCGGGAAAGACGTTGACGAGGGCCTCGGGAATCGCCTTTGCGTAATCGCTCCGCAGCTTGGCCGCAATGTCGTCCGCCGTCATCTTCGGGCCGCGGCGCTTATCGAACGGATCGAGAATGATGAACATCGACCCGAAGTTGCTGCCGTACGCGCTGAGAATGAACGAGTTGCCGGCGATCGAGTTGACGTTCTTCACCCCTTCCGTCTCGAGGGCGATCTTCTCGATCTTCGCCACGACGTCCCGCGTCCGGATGGCGGCCGAGGCATCGGGGAGCTGGACGCTGGCGATCAGGTAACCCTTGTCCTGCGACGGCACGAAGCCGGTCGGCAGCTGGCGGTAACCCCAGCCGGTGAGGCCCAGCAGGCCGACATAGACCGCCAGCGCGATCATCGGGATGCGGAGGAGCCCGCCGACGGAACGGAGGTAAACGCTCGTCGCCTTCCTGAACCCGAAGTTGAACAGCCGGAAGAGCCAGCCGAGCAGCATGTCGACGAGCCAGGTCAGCGGGTCGCGGCGTGTCCCGGGACGACGAAGCAGAAGAGCCGCAAGGGCCGGACTGAGCGTCAGGGAGTTGATCGTCGACAGGACGGTCGAGACGGCGATCGTCAGGCCGAACTGCCGGAAGAACTGGCCGACGACTCCGGAAACGAACATGCAGGGGACGAACACCGCCGTCAGCACGAGACCGACCGCGACGATCGGCCCGGAGACCTCTTCCATCGCCTTGAGCGCCGCGGGACGCGGGGCGAGCCCCTTCTCGATGTGATGCTCGACCGCCTCGACGACGACGATCGCGTCGTCGACCACGATCCCGATCGCGAGCACCAGCCCGAACAGCGTCAGGTTGTTGAGGCTGAACCCGACGACGTACATCGCCCCGAAGGTCCCGACGATGGCGACAGGGACCGCGAGGAGGGGGATGATCGCCGCCCGCCATCCCTGCAGGAAGATGAGCACGATCAGCGCGACGAGGAGGACCGCGTCCCGCAGCGAATTGAACACCTCCTGGATCGACTCGCGGATGAACGGCGTCGTGTCGAATCCGACCTCGGCGACCATCCCCTCGGGAAAGTCCTCGGCAATCCGCTTCACCGTCTCCTTGATGGCATCGGCGGTCGCGAGAGCGTTGGCGCTCGGGAGCTGCCAGACCGCGATTCCGACGGTCGGCTTCGAGTCGAAGCGGTTGTTGATGTCCTGCGAGCGGGGAGCGAGTTCCGTCCGGCCGATGTCCTTGATCCGGATGATCCGGCCGTCCGGCGTGGCCCGCAGGATGATGTCGCCGAACTGCTCGGGCGTCGTCAGCCGTCCCTTGACGCTGAGGGGAATCTGCCGGGTCTGGTCGCCAGGGGTCGGAGGAGCCCCGAGCTGCCCGAGAGCCGGCTGGAAGTTCTCTTCGCGGATCGCCTTCATGACGTCGCTGACGGCGAGTCCCCGCGCGGCGAGCATGTCGGGATCGACCCAGACCCGCATGCTGTAGTCCCGCTGTCCGAAGACGAGGACTTCGGCGATGCCGGGGAGCCGGGCGAGCTCGTCCTTCACGTGAAGGACGGCGTAGTTGCTGAGGTAGAGCTGGTCGTATCGGCCGTCCGGCGAGTTGAGGCTCACCGTCAGGAGGATGTCGGGGGACCGCTTCTTCGTCGTGACGCCGGTCTGGCGGACCACTTCGGGGAGCTGCGGCAGCGCAAGGGCGACCCGGTTCTGCACCAGAACCTGCGCCATGTTGGTGTCGACGCCGGGCTTGAACGTCACCGTCAGGGTGTAGGAGCCGTCGCTCGTCGACTGCGAGGACATGTAGAGCATGTCCTGCACGCCATTGACCTGCTGCTCGATCGTGGCCGCGACGGTCTCGGCGACGACCTGCGAGCTCGCCCCGGGGTAGTTGCAGTCGACCTGGACGGTCGGCGGGGCAACCGGCGGGTACTGAGCGATCGGCAGGAAGATGACCGCAATGCCGCCGGCCAGCGTGAACAGGATCGAGATCACGCTCGCGAAGAGCGGCCGGTCGATAAAGAACCTGGAGAGCACGCGGCGATCCTGAGGTCAGACGTTCGTCAATCCCTGGGGAGCAGTGGGGGGAGGGGTTAGAGGTAAGAGCTTAGAGGTTAGAGAGCGGAGCAAGTGTGGGTATTCGCACGTGACTTGCCGCCTGTCTCTAACCTCTCGTCTCTAACCTCTCACCTCTCACGTCACCGTCGTTCCCCTGCCGGCGAGACCGGCTTCGATGCGTCGGCGGTCGCAGGGGCCGCGGGAGCATCCGGCTTCCATTCCTTGGGGGCCACCTTCGTTTTCGGCCTGATTCGCTGGAGGCCGGTCACGACAATCCGGTCTCCGGCGCTGACCCCGGACTCGACCACCTGCATTCCGTTCGACAGAAGCCCGACCTCGACCCGTCGGTACTCGATCTCGTCCGCGCCATTGATGACGTAGACGTATCGCTGCCCCTGGTCGGCACCGAGAGCCTCTTCCGGAACCATCAGGGCCCGCTCTTCCGGTCCGACCGGAACACGGAGACGGACGAACATCCCGGGCGAAATCAGTCCCTTCGGGTTCGAGACCTCGACTCGCGCCCGGAGCGTCCCGGTCCCCATGTCGATCTGGTTGTCCACCCAGTTGATCTTGCCGGACTGGAGGTACTCGGTCTCTCCTGCCAGAGCGAGGCCGACCGGCTGGTTGCGGTCGGGAGCTTCCGTCAGGCGTCCCTGCTCGACGAGCCGCCGCATCCGCAGGACGCTCCGCTCGTCGTAGTCGAAGTAGGCGTAAATCGGGTTGAGCGAGACGACTATCGCGAGGGGGGTGGTGTCGGCCTGGACGAGGTTGCCGGGGTCGACCAGCCGCCGGCCAATGCGGCCGGTGATCGGCGCGACGACCCGCGTGAATCCCACGTCGAGTTTTGCCCGGTCCCGGAGGGCGATGGCGGCATCCCGGGCGGCTTCGGCGCCGGCGGCCTCGAACGTCAGACGCTCGAGTTCCTGATCGGTCGTCGCCTGGGAGGCAATGAGCCGCTTGGCGCGGTCGAGCTGCGTCTTGAGGCGGTTGATCTCCGCCTCCCGCTCCTTGACGGTCGCTTCCGCCTGGGCGAGCGCCGCCTTGTAGACGGTGTCCTCGATTTCAAAGAGGACATCCCCCTTCTTGACGTCCTGGCCGTCCTGAAAGTTGACGCGGGTCAGGTAGCCGCTGACGCGAGACCGGAGCTCCACCGTCTCCGGCGAGAGGGCCCGGCCGCCGAACTCTTCAAACGGCGTCACCGGGGCCTCAGTCGGCCGGACGTACTTGACCTCGACCGGCGCCTTCGGTGGAGGAGGGGGAGCCGCCCCCTTCTGGCATCCGGCAGCAAGCAGAAACAGGGCGAAGGCTCCCATCCACGATCGGGCCGGGCAGGAGACGGGAATCCTTCTGGTCATAAGAAGCGCGGACATCATCACCCGACACAAAGCCAACGGGACCAGTAAGAACGGACAATATGACTGACCGGTCAGTGCAAATATCGTGGCGACTCGCGCGACGCCGTGCAACCATTGACGATGACTGATCCGATGCTTTCCAGGCAAATCCGTCGCGTGCGAACGATTCTACGTCATCCCAAAGGGGCCGGGCAGAGTTCGCCGGACAATCTCCAGAGGACGGGGCCATGACAGCTGTCTGGAGCGTTACGTCACAACAACCAATCCGGCAGACGAGCGTGCGGAGTCGGCTGCCAGCTCTGACTGCGGAACCTGACGGAGCCGCAACCTCGCATTCAGGAACTCGGCGAATCTGAAGAGACGAGACGGGACTTCAACGTTCGTGGCCATCCGGCTCCGCACGTCGAGCAACGGGACACCCCGCCTCCTGGCAGGCTGGATTCTACGGGCAGGCTGGATTTTCGAGGATCGTCGATGATAGCTCGCTCCTCCCGCGGGAGCGAGAGGGTGCACCCGCTCGGTGGTGGCAGAACGTCGCTGAGCGGTCAGCAATCAGCTCTCAGCGTGATGCTGACGGCTGAATGCTGACGGCTGAATGCTGTTTGCTCTGGGCATGAAAAGTTCGACGGACCACCCTTGAGCAGATGCCCCCGGAGCGAGAAGGCTGCTTTGCCGCCGCTGGCAAATCCGGTCCGCGCCTCTAAGATTTCCTGTTTGGTTTCACGCGACAGGACCCCCGGTCAGGGGGGGCAGGGACTACGCAGGCATGTCGAAGGATTTTCTTCACGGCGTCAAGGACCACTACGACGTTATCGTGATCGGAAGCGGGCTGGCGGGGCTGACGAGCGCCAACATCCTGGCTCGCGCCGGACGCTCGGTGCTGTTGCTCGAGCACCACTACCAGCTCGGCGGCATGGCGACCTGGTTCAAGCGCCGCGGCGGCCACATCTTCGACATCTCGCTCCACGGCTTTCCGGTCGGGATGATCAAGTCCTGCCGCAAGTACTGGACGCAGGAGATCGCCGATTCGATCGTCCAGCTCAAGGGGGTCCGGTTCGAGAACCCCCAGTTCTCCCTGACGACGACGTTCAACCGCGAGGACTTCACCCGGCTGCTGATCGAGAAGTTCGGGATCGCGCCCGAAACGGTGCAGAGCTTCTTCGACACCGCGCGGCAGATGAACTTCTATGACGACCAGAAGACGACGACCGGCGAGCTGTTCGAGCGGTTCTTCCCCGGCCGGAGCGACGTCGTCCGCCTGCTGATGGAGCCGATCACCTATGCGAACGGCTCGACCCTCGAAGACCCCGCCATCACCTACGGCATCGTCTTCTCGAACTTCATGAGCAAGGGGGTCTACACCTTCCAGGGAGGGACCGACCGCCTCATCGAGCTGATGCGGGCCGAGATGGAGAAGAACGGCGTCGACATCCGGATCCGCTCGCTCGTCGAGCGGATCGAGGTGACGCCCGACCGCCGCGTCTCGGCGGTCTGGGTGAACGGCCGGCGGATCACCTGCGGGGCGATCATGTCGAACGCCAACATCAAGTCGACGGTGCTGAACCTCGTCGGCCCCGAGAACCTCGATCCGGCCTACGTCGAAGAAGCGAAGGCGGTGCGGCTCAACAATTCGAGCTGCCAGGTCTACATCGCGCTCAAGCCGGGCGTCGGCTTCGACTACCAGGGGGACCTGCTGTTCCACTCCGACCGGAGCGGCTTCGACATCCAGGCGATGCTCAGCAAGGAGGTCAGCAGCCGGACATTCTCCTTCTACTATCCGGACACCCGGCCCGGCTCCGACCGCTGGCTGATCGTTTCCTCGACGAACGCCAACTACAGCGACTGGGCTCACCTCTCCGAAGAGCAGTACGAGGCGGACAAGAAGGACCTGTGCGAAACAACGCTCGACTGCCTCGAGCGGTACATCCCGAATGTCCGCGAGAACCTCGACTGGATCGAGGCTTCGACGCCGCGGACGTTCGAGCACTACACGCGCCACCTGGCCGGAGCATCGTTCGGAACGAAGTTCGAAGGCCTCAAGGTCTCGCAGGAGCTGCCGCAGCAGGTCGGCGGCCTGTTCCACGCCGGCTCGGTCGGAATCATCATGTCCGGCTGGCTCGGTGCGGTGAACTACGGCGTGATCGTCTCGAACGAGGTCGACAAGTTCCTGACCCCCGCCGCCGCGACGGCGTAAGGCGGCCGTTCAATCGGCGGGTGGACTGACGCGAGCGTCTGCGGCATCCATGGCGTGGTGCGGCCTACTCGCGCAGCCACGCGTAGAGGGTTTTTCGCGAGACGCCGAGCTCGAGTGCGGCCTGGGTCTTGTTTCCCTTCGCCCGCTCGAGCGCCTCCTCCGCTCGTTCGCGGTTGGTCTTTTCCGTAGCGGGAGGCTCCTCGCTGGCGATGCTCCGAGTCGATGACGGGGCGACGGAACTGAACTCGATCGTCGTCCCCTTGAGGACCGGGCCATCCTCCAGGATCGCCGCACGGCAGAGGACGAACTCCAGCTCTCTCACATTGCCGGGCCACGAATAGGTGCGAAGCCGCCGCTCAAAGGCTGACGTGATACCGGTCAGCGGCCGGCCGACCCGGGGCGCGAGCCGCGCCAGGATCGTTTTCGTCAGCCGGCCCAGATCGTCGAGCCGCTCCCAAAGCGGGGGGACGCGCAGCGGCATCTGGTTCAGGCGGAAGTAAAGGTCCGCTCGAAAGAGTCCGTCGTCGACCCGCTTGCGAAGATCGACGTGGGTGGCGGTGACGATTCGGACGTCGACGTGAAGCGGCTTCTCGCTGCCGATCCGCAGCACCTCTCCCTGTTGAATCGCCCGCAGCAGCGCGACCTGGGCGCGCGGGGTCAGGTCGGCCACTTCGTCGAGGAACAGCGTTCCGCCGTGGGCTCGCTCGAACTTGCCGGCGTGGCGGCGGTCCGCCCCGGTGAAGGCTCCCTTCTCGTAGCCGAACAGCTCGCTCTCGAGGAGAGAGTCGGTCATCGTGCCGCAGTTGAGCGTGATGAAGGGGGCTTCGCGGCGCGGGCTCAGGCGATGGATCTCGGCCGCGACAAGCTCCTTGCCGGTTCCGGTCTCTCCCTCGATGCAGACGTTGACGTCGAACGGGGCGATCCGTGCGATCCGGCTCCGAAGCTCCCGCATCACCGGCGTTTCGCCGACGAGCGGCCCCTCGTTCGCGGTCGCGGCCCCCGCCGGACCGTGCCGGGCGACATACCGGAACTGCCGGATCGTCGCCTCGACGGCGGGCTGGATCGGCAGTCGCTCGAAGACGGATCCGCCAGCGAATCCGTCGATGTCGCAGCGAACGAGGACCGATTCGAAGTCCTGCGCCGTTGTGACGATTCCTCCGAACATCAGGCAGAAGACACCCGGGTTGATCCGCCGGGCCGCGGCCCGCATTGCGGAGAGTCGCGAGATGCCCGACTGGATCTGATCGCGATGGTCCTGGCGGCTGTCGATCTCGTGGGTCAGCCCGATATTCAGGATCATGCCGTCGCTCACCGGAGCGAACAGGGCGGCGTCTTCTTCCGTATGAACGAAGGCGATCGTCCCCAGCCCCCGGGCCCGGGCGGCAGCGAGCATCGCGACTTCGCTCGCCGGGGTGATCCCCTCCTCTTCGAGGGCGAGGCGGAAGCGGCCGTCGACGAAGCCGAGGGACGGCCAGTTGGTCACGCCCGCCACTCCGAGCTCACGCAACCGGTCGAGATGTTCGTCGAGAACGATCTCGGGGTCCGTCCCGAACACCCCTGCCACAACCGGAACCTGGCGGCCGACCGGCAGGATGTCGTGGAGCAGATCGACCGTCTGCTGATTGGCGTTGCCGTAGGGAAGGAATGATGCCAGCGAGCCGGTTCCGAGCGAGCGGTACCGCCCCGCGTTCAGCACGAGCAGCAGGTCCGCACCCGCATCGATAGCGACGCGGGCGATCTGCCCGGATCCGGCCGCCACGGCGATGAGCAGTCTGGAGGGATCTGTTGCGAACATGGAGTGATGTTTCATGTTACCAGAAGCGCTTCGTACACAAGGTGGCGGGTAACAGGTAACAGGACTGAGGGAGCGCCTCGAAATCGCCGCGACGCAATTTCGTTTTCGCAAGTTCTTCTTGCAGTTCATGTTGCAGAGAACACACGATGGAAAATCGCTGGTTGGTATCGCTTGTGCGTAGGCGTCTCCCTGGCTCCTCAGCGGGTTGAGGCGATACAGATGCCGACGGAGCTGTTTCTTTCAGAAGGCCTCGTCATGGCCCGTTTCCACATGCTCCTCTTTGTCCTGCTGGCCGGTTGCGGCTCGGCGACTCCGTCGTCGACCGTTGACCTGCAGGGGGCGGTCGTCCTCGATGGCAAGCCGATCTCGCGCGGAACCATCTCTTTCATCCCTGAGCCAGGGACGAAAGGGGCCGCTGTCGGGGGTGAGATCGTCGACGGCCGGTACTCGGTTTTGAAGGTCGCCCGGGGTCGCCACCGGGTGTTTGTGCAGCCAGCGACAGAGAGCGGGGAGCCCGCCACCTCCACCGATGCCGCGAAGCCGGCCGTCTCCGTGGCCCCCCTTCCCGTCAAGTTCCGAAACGGACTGCTCACCACAGTGACAGACAACGGGGAGCTCGACATCGGCAACTAGTCGACGCCCCTCCGGCCGTCACTCCCGATTCCACTCCCCAATCACTTCCACTGGACCTCACCGATGCGCACGAACGTCTGGTCCCGCCGCGTCCCCCAAAGGGGATTCACCCTCATCGAGCTGCTCGTCGTCATCGCGATCATCGCCGTCCTCGTGGCGATCCTCCTTCCCGCCGTCCAGCAGGCACGCGAGGCGGCGAGGCGTTCGCACTGCCTCAACCATCTGAAGCAGCTCGGCGTGGCGATGCACAACTACCACGAGGCTCTCGGTCAGCTCCCCCCCGGCAGCGTCCGCTCGAGCGCCGACACGTTCAATCGCGAAGGCTCGATTCCGCCGGGACTCACGAACCAGTGGTGGCAGGACTCCTCCTGGGTGCCGATGATTCTTCCCTACATCGACCAGGCGGCGGTTTACAACCGGTACGACTTCCGGTTCGGCTTCAGCGGAACGGTCAACCGCGAGGCCGCCAGGGCCCTGATCCCGACGCTCGCCTGCCCGAGCGACGGTGCGCGGCGGAATGAATTCACGAGCAACGGCTTCGCCCGCTGGCGGTACAACTACGCCGTGAACTACGGGAACACGAACTACGGCCAGGCCGCCATCGGGACCGTGAACTTCCTGGGAGCCCCGTTTGCCCCTCGGGGAAGTGCCCGGTTCGCCGACATCAACGACGGCGTGAGCAACACGCTGATGGTCGCCGAGGTCATTACGGTCATCTTCGATCCCTGGGGAGGCTCGCTTTCGGATACGATGCTGGCTGGAGGGGGACAGGCGTTCGAGGGGTATACGACTCCCAACTCGACCGTCTTCGATCGCGTGTACTACTGCCCCGCGGCCGCCGCGGACCTGAACGGGATTCCGGGCTGCACCCCCTCCGCGGGACTGGCCGATCCCGTCCATGCCGCCCGCAGCAAGCATGTCGGCGGCGTCCAGGCCGTGATGTGCGACGGAGCAGGGAAGTTCTACAGCGATACGATCGATGTCGGCGTCTGGCGGGCGCTCTCCAGCACCCGCGGGAAGGAGCTCGTGTCGAATGAATAGCCTGGCCGCCACCCGTTTCTACTGGTCCGTATTCCCCTCGGTCTGAGCCCAATGCGTCCCAAAGTTATCGCCATCGCCACCATGGACACGAAGGGTGAAGAGATCGCCTTCGTGGCCGCCGAGCTGGAGAAAGCAGGTGTCCGGGCCGTCACGGTCGATGTCGGGACGCAGCAGCCTCCCACCGTGGCTCCGACGATCGATCGCTCCAGGGTCGCCGCGCGGCATCCGCGGGGGGCGGAGGTCATCCTGCGAGCGAGCGATCGGGGAGAAGCGGTGGACGCGATGAGCGAGGCACTGACCGAGTTCCTCGTGGCGGAGCTCGCGGACTCGGGATTCGACGGAGTCATCGGGATCGGCGGAAGCGGCGGGACGGCCCTCATCACGCGGGCCATGCGGGCGCTCCCCGTCGGTCTTCCGAAGCTGATGGTCTCGACGATCGCCAGCGGAAACGTCGCCCCGTATCTCGACTGCAGCGACATCACGATGATGCCCGCGGTGGTCGACGTCGCCGGCATCAACGCCGTTTCGACCCGCATCCTCTCGAACGCCGCGCACGCCATCGCCGGCATGGTCCTCTACAAGCCGCCGCAGGCGGAGCCCCGGCCGATCGTCGGAATGACGATGTTCGGCGTCACCACTCCGTGCGTCACCGCTGTCCGGACCGCACTCGAGAGCCGCGGCTTCGATTGCCTCGTCTTTCACGCGACCGGAACCGGCGGCCGGACGATGGAAAAGCTGGTCGAGTCGGGAATGATCAAGGGAGTGCTCGACGTCACCACGACGGAAGTGGCCGATGAGGTCGTCGGCGGCGTCTTCCCTGCCGGCCCGAAGCGATTCGAAGCGATCCTGTGGGCGGGCGTCCCCTATGTCATGAGCCTGGGAGCGCTCGACATGGTGAACTTCGGAGCGCCCGAGACAGTTCCTCCGCAGTTTCGCGAGCGGCGGCTTCATCGACACAACTCGCAAGTGACGCTGATGCGGACGACTCCGGACGAGAATCGCCAGTGCGCGCGGTGGATCGCCGGGAAGCTCGTCCACGCCGAGTCCCCTGTCGCGGTGCTGATTCCTGCCAGGGGGGTCTCGGCGCTCGATGCGGCGGGACAGCCGTTTCACGATCCAGCGGCGGACGAGGCGTTCGTCGAAGAGTTCCAGGCCGGTCTCGAAGGGGTCGAGTCGGTGCGGGCCTCGAC
>JAEYWB010000675.1 GCA_023429275.1 Planctomycetota bacterium | reverse complement strand
CCTTCGCCGGGAATGTGGCGTTTTGTGTTTTTAAGGGGCCGGGTGCGGTCAGGTTTCGTCGCGCCATCAGGACTGGGGACTCCGTTCGTCGCTCGGAGAGTGTGCCGATCTCGGTTCGGGTGCATCGGCCGGCGTGCCGAGCGTCCGGTTCAGGGCTATTTCTCGCTTCCTCTCCGGTCGCAGCCACACCGGGAACCGGACGCCAGCGCGTTTCGGCTGATGGGCCGACTGACGATTGGGCCGCTCGCCCCAATCGGTGGTGAGGCGAGGCGCTCTGCGAGGAAGCAGGCGGTATCTTTCGATCAGAGCCCGTTCGACGGCACGGAGGGCCGCGGTACTGTCAAAACACGAACGGGGAGTCCTCGCGCTGCCACGCTCGGACTCCCCGTTTCGCATCAGGATGTCGTTCAGAACCGCCGCCAGGCGCCGGTGGTTCAGTTGTAGTAGAGTTCTTCTTCCCCCATGACTCGTGCCGATGGGGTGGAGACGATCTGCGGGATCTGCGTCAGCCACTTCGGGCCGGGCGTCGAGGGGATCTTGGCCTCGCTGTCCTGGACCTGCATCTCATCCAGAATGATGGGATGCCAGTTGCCGTTTCGCTCGGCGGCCGGGACGAAGTTCATGCGGGCCCAGCGGCGGAGTCGGAGCTCGTCGACGAGATCCATCTTGACCGGATGAAACATGGAGACGCCTGAAGCGGCAGAATCGCCCGGCTTCCCCGACTGAAGAGAGCGGGAAAGACAATCCGGCGGACGATGGGACAATCGCAGCGGGCGGGTACGGTCCTCACACGAGTCCGCACGTTTCCATGCCTCAGGAGAAGAGATCGGCACGCGGCGGCAGTTTCTGCCGATCAACCGGCCGTTATCCCCCCGGCCGGGCCGGTTGGCGAGCGATGTCCGTCGCGCTCCTCAGAACCGTCAATGTCGTCACGCGGATTCGAACGCCGCTCGCATCACAGCGGGATCCTCGCGGCGATCAGATCCGCCGGCTCGCGACGACGGTCAGGTTCTGATACCTGGCATGTGACAGGTGGTCTAGAACTGGCGCAGGAACCGGACGTCGTTCTCATAGAACAGGCGGATGTCCTTGACGCCGTACCGCCGCATCGCGAACCGCTCGATGCCGAGCCCGAACGCGAAACCGCTCACCTTTTCCGGGTCGTAGCCGACGCACTCGAGGACGTTCGGATCGACCATTCCCGCCCCGCCGATCTCCAGCCACCGGTCTCCCCAGCGCATGTCGACTTCGACCGAGGGCTCGGTGAAGGGGAAGAACGACGGCCGGAAGCGAATGACGACGTCCTGCCCGAGGTAGGCCGTGGCGAACAGCCGCAGGACGGTCTTGAGGTCCGCCATCGTGACGTTCGTGTCGATCATCAGACCTTCCATCTGATGGAACATGCACGAGTGGGTGTCGTCCATATCGTCCGGGCGATAGACCCGGCCAAGGGAGACGATCCGGATCGGCGGCTTCGTCTTCTCCATGACGCGGATCTGCACGGTGGAAGTCTGGCTGCGGAGGAGCAGGGGACTTCCCGAGGCGGTCTTCGCCGCCGCCAGGTAGAAGTTATCGAGCGGGTCCCGCGCGGGGTGATCGAGCGGGATGTTGAGGGCCTCGAAGTTGTGCCGCTCGTCTTCGATCTCCGGTCCCTCGACCGGGTCGAATCCCAGCCGCGACATGATCGACTTGAACTCGTCGATCGTCTGCGAGATCGGATGCCGGTGGCCGTAACGGAACGGCGTGCCGGGGAGAGTGACGTCGATCCCGTCGACCGCCGCCGCGGGCCGCTCGACGGCGGCCTTCCGGGCTTCCAGCAGCGCGGTGACCTTGTCCTTCACCTCGTTGAAGCGCTTCCCGAGGACCGGCTTCTGATCGACGGGAACCTGCCCGAGGAGGGCCTGCAGATCCTTGAGGCGTCCCTGCTTCTTCCCCAGGAACTCGATCCGCACTCCCTCGAGGGCAGGAGCGTCGGCAGCGGCCTCGATCGCCGCCGTGGCGTCCGCTTCATACTGAGTGAGCTGTTGGATGGCGTCCATGGGAGAGGTGCTAGGTGTTAGGGAATAGGTATCAGGCGGAGGAGAGAGGCGGTGCGGGTACTGTCACATAATCGGCCTCTTGCCTATCACCTGGTACCTGGCACCTCCCATCTTCACTCGGCCAGCGCCTTGCGATACGTCGCGAGGGCGGCTTCGAGGGCGGCGTCGATCTTGGTCGGGTCCTTGCCGCCCGCTTCTGCCAGGTCGGGGCGTCCACCCCCTCCGCCGCCGACGAGCCTGGCTGCTTCCCGGATCGAGTCGGAGGCCTTGACCTTCGCCTGGACGTCCTTGGTCACGGCGGCGATCAGGGCAACCTTGTCGTCGATGACTGCGGCGAGCAGCAATGCGACCGAGCCTCCCTTGCCGCGGAGCTCATCGACGTACGCCCGCAACTGGTCGCGGGTGATCTTCTCGAGCTTCCGGCAGATGACTTTGACGCCGTTGATGATCTCGGCGGTCGCCAGGATCTTCTGCGACTCGATCGCGACCATCTGCTTGTGGAACTGGGAGAGCTCCTGCTTCGTCTCGCGGAGCTCTTCCTGGAGCTGCGCCACCTTGACCGGGAGCTCGGCAGGGACCGGAGCCCGCAGCGTCTGCATGAGCTGCTTGATCAGAGTGTCCTGCTCGCGAACGCTCTCGATCGCCTTCTCTCCGGTATAGGCAACGATTCGGCGGACCCCTGCTGCGACCGGCTCTTCCGAGACGACTCGCGTCAGGCCGACCTGCCCGGTATTCGACAGGTGCGTTCCGCCGCACAGCTCGAGGCTGAAGTCCCCCATCGAGACCATCCGGACCATGTCGGGATACTTCTCGCCGAAGAGAGCCTTCGCTCCCCGCTCGCGGGCGGTCTTCTGGTCGACGACATCGGTCGTGACCGGGGCTCCGTCGGCGATCCGGGCGTTGATCTCCCGCTCGACGGCGACCACTTCCTCCGGCGTCATCGCCTGCTTGTGGGCGAAGTCGAACCGCAGAACGTCGTTCTCGACCTTCGACCCCCGCTGCATGGCGTTCGGGCCGAGAACTTTTTGAAGGGCGTGGTGGAGGATGTGCGTCGCGGAGTGAGCGCGGCGGATCCCGGCCCGGCGGTCAGCATCCACCGCAGCAGATGCCGTCTCGCCAACCGTGATCTTGCCACGCTTCAGCCGACCGATGTGGACGATCAGGTCGCCATCCCGCTGCGTATCCGTGACGTTGAAGGTGAAGTTCTTCGACTCGAGGAGACCGGTGTCACCCACCTGGCCGCCGATCTCGCCATAGAACGGCGTCCGGTCGAGAACGACGCCGATCGCGGCGACGCTGTCGACGTCGGAGAAATCGTTGACGAGTTTCCCGTCGGCGATGATCCCGGCAACCTTCCCGGCCCCGGTCTCTTCGGTGTACCCCAGGAACTCCGACTTGCCGATCGCCTTACGGATCGCGTCGATCGGACCTTCGGCCATGACCGAGGCATCGAACGCTCCCGACCCGCTGACTCGTTCGTGTTCGAGAACCCGGGCGTCGAACCCTTTGCGATCGACCTTCACCTCGTCGCGGGCCGCCATCGCCTCGATCAGCTCGATGAGGAAGCCGTCCTGCGAGTGAAGATCGTGCGCTTCCTTGCCGCCGATCGTCCCTCCCTTACCGACTTTCTGAACGAGCCTTTCGTACTTCGGCAGAGCCCGGTCGATCACCCCCAGGAACTGCTTCTCCTCTTCGCCGATGACGCTCTGAACGATCTCCAGTGAGGCGGCGAGGTCCGGATAGGGCTTCTTCATCATCTCGACGACGATCGGGACGACGTTCGCGAGGAACGGATCTTTCTTGCCGAGGAGGTAGCCCTCGAGCTGCGCCCGACGGAGAAGCTGGCGGACGATGTAACCCTGCTTGGTGTTGCCGGGCTGGACCCCTTCGTGAATGCACATCGTGCAGGCGCGGACATGGTCGGCGATCCGCCGAAGCGGCCGACCGGTCGGTCCTTCGAGCTCGTACTTTTGTCCGACGACTTCCGCCGCGGCGAGGACAATCGGCTTCAGGGTGTCGATCTCGAAGTTCGTCACGACCCCCTGGAGGACCGAAGCGGTCCGCTCCAGCCCCATGCCGGTGTCGATGTTGTTCTTCGGCAGTGGCTTCAGGTTGTTCGGCGGCGAGCCGACCCGGTTGAACTGCGTGAAGACGAGGTTCCAGATCTCGACCGGCTTCGGGGCGCCTGGCGTGTGGTAATAGATCTCGCTGCAGGGGCCGCAGACGCCATCCGGTCCGTCAGTCGGGGCACCCGCCGGCCAGAAGTTCTCGTATTCGTCACAGCGACTGATCCGCTCGACCGGGACGCCAATCTCCTTGTTCCAGATCCCGGCCGCTTCGTCGTCGTCCAGGTAGACGGTGACCGTCAGCCGCGTCGGATCGAGCCCGAGCCACTTCTTGCTGGTCAGGAACTCCCACGCCCAGTGGATCGCCTCCTTCTTGAAGTAATCGCCGAATGAGAAGTTGCCGAGCATCTCGAAGAACGTGTGGTGGTAGGCTGTCACCCCCACGTTCCCGATATCGCCGGTCCGGATGCACTTCTGGCACGTCGTGGCCTTGGTGAAAGTGATCGGGCCGACGCCGAGGAACTGGTTCTTGAACTGGTTCATCCCGGCCGGGGTGAACAGCACCGAGTCGTCCCCGCGTGGAACGAGGACGTCGCTCGGACGGCGGACGCACCCCTTCGATTCGAAGAAGCTCAGGTAGGACTCACGCAGATCGTCGGTTTTCATGGAACAGCCGTCAGGCCGGCGCACGCGCCGGGTCGCTTGTGGTTTCGGAATCCGGACCGTTGCCCGCAGGCCTCCGGAGCGCTTCGTCGGGAGATCCGACACCGCCAACTCCGTCCGGGATCGGGAGATAGTGAGAATCCGCCCGAACGGACGCAAGCAATCCGCCGGCCCGGACCAGATTTCCCGGAAGCCGAGGTTTGTCATCGGCCGAGATTGCGAATCGGCCATCGGTCTTCAGCGGCAGGAAGTCCGGCCCCCCTGGAGATCCGGGAAGGGCCGGAAGCACCGCAACTGTGCCGGCTCTGACGGTCAGGTCCAGCCGAGCACCAGTCCAGCGTCTTCGTCCGGATGGCCTTCGAGTATCAGCACTGGACGATCGATGCCGCCCCGACAGGGGGTGCCGGCTTCGGCGGGACGATCGGCGAACTGACGACGAACTCATTTGCTAGCGCCGCGGTCGGGGATCTGCAGTTGCCGGGGATCGCGGTCCCTACCGGGATCAACCGGTCGCCCCGTGCGGCGATCGGCATATCCAATGAAACAGGGGGAGAGCGATCAACGCTCTCCCCCTGGTCATCTCATGTTCCGGCTTCAGCGAACCACTCCAGAGTCGATGAACGGCTTCTTGGCGCGGTAGAGCTCCCCGCGCTCGTACGCCGCCTTGGCGTCCGGATCGCTGCCGAACAGCTTGACCGCCTCCTCGGCGGTCTTGACCGCTTCGTCGAATCGGCCGGCAGCGGCATAGGCTGCCGCGAGACAGTCGAGGAAACGGGCTTCACTCCGCTCGACCGCCTTGGTGGACTTCTCCGCGAGTTCGACAGCCCGCTTCGGATTGCGGACCTTGGCATCCGGCGCCGTCGCGAGAATCCAGGCCAGTTCGTTCTCGAACGAGGGGGAATCGGGGATGACGGTCAGCGCCGCCTCGTAGTCAGCGATCGCCGCCGCACTCTGTCCCGACTCGTTCTTGGCAATCGCCCGGTTCGCGAGGGCGTCGGCGTACTTCGGGAAGAGTTCGAGAGCCTTGTTGAAATCGGCCAGAGCCTCGGGGTACTTTTTGAGATTGGTCAGCGTCACGCCGCGGTTGTTGTAGGCCTCGGGATATCCCGGATCGAGCTTGATCGCCATGTTCGAGTCGGCCAGCGACTCGGGGTACTGCTCCAGGTCGGCGAGCGCGACGCTCCGGTTGTCGTAGGCCCGGCCGTAGTCCGGGTTGAGCTTGATCGCCTCGGTAAAGTCCGCGACCGCGCGGGTCAGTTCTCCCTGCTTGTGAAGGGCGTTGCCGCGGTTCACGTAGACGGCTGGCGTCTTGTTTCCGAGCTCGATCGACTTGTTGAAGTCTGCGAGGGCCTCGGCGTTGTTCCCGAAGTGCAGCGAAACGATACCGCGGTGGTGGTACGCCTCGGCAGTCGGCTTGGAGTTGATGATCGAGGTGAAGTGCTTCTCGGCGACCTCGATCGGAACGACGTCCTCGACGTTGATCCACCCTCGATGGCGGGGAACCATCAACCACTTTTCGTTGGTTTTTGAGTAGTACAGGATACTCCCCGGTGCCGCTTCCCCGATCGGCTTGTCCTCCGCGAAGA
>JAEYWB010000139.1 GCA_023429275.1 Planctomycetota bacterium | reverse complement strand
TCGTCGAGTTCGAGCTTCTCGAAGAACGAGAGGGCGTCCTCGACGCTGAGCGAGCAGACTTCGGGGAGGCCGTAGGCCGTGGGCTGTGGGCTGTGGGGAAAGGCCGAGAGGGGGGTTGTTCTGGCTTTGGGGCCGGTGTTCTTCTTCTTCGTTCCACGCTGAGTAGATTCCGCTGCAACGACCGCGCCGCCGTTCTTCGGGGCGAAGGAGAGGCTCGTCACCTTGACGTTCCTGGCCTGGCGGTTCAGCCGCTGGCCGTCGCAGCTCGAGCAGACCGTGACCTCCATGAATTTCTCGAGCTGCTTCCGCCGCATTGGGTTCTTGGCTTTGCGGAACTCGTCGAGGAGTTCCGGCAAGAAGCCTGCCCACTTGCCGCCGTGCTTCCAGACGCCGCCGCTGTGCTTCCACGTGTAGGTGACGTGCCGATCACCGAGGCCGTGCAGAAACTTGTCCCGGGCTGTTTCATCGAGTTCGTTCCATGGCGTCCGCAGGAACGAGTCCTCGCTGAGATCGCACTCATGCTCGATCGCGCGGGCCACTCCCTGGTAGATGTGCCGCCGCCAGCGCCCCATCCCCTTGAACGAGCCGAGCAGGTGCAGGGCCCCCTGCATGATCGATTTGTCGGGATCGGCGACCATCCGGTCGATCAGGAACTCGTGCCGCTGCCCGAGCCCCTGGCATTCGGGGCACATCCCGAGCGGGCTGTTGAAGCTGAAGAGCTGTGGCGACGGAGGCTCGTAGCTGATCCCGCAGTCGGGACAGGCGTACTTGGCGGAGTAGAGCTTTGAGTCCGAGGTCGGGGTTAGAGGTGAGAGCTTAGAGGTGAGAGGCAAGAGATCAGAAAGGGCGATCCAAACAGAGACGACGATGCAAGGTCGTCTCTAACCTCTAAGCTCTCACCTCTAACCTCATCATGGTGTTTCCTGGATGCGGATGCGCCGGTATTCCATCTGGCCGCGGTCCCCTTCCAGGCCGATCGGGCCGGAGGAGGGAAGTTTCAGTTCCGCTTCAAGGACTTCGCCGTTGCAGGTGCAGTGGGCGACATTCCCTTTCACCGTCACGACCATCTCGTTCCAGTCTCCGGCGCGATAGTTCTTGAGCTGCTTGTACGGACCGGCGAGCGGATAGTCGCGGCACTGGAGCTGCGGCTTCCGCAGGAAGACGCCGCTGTCGGCGTTCGGGGTCGCACGGAACTCGAGCTTCAGGACGAAGTCCTTCGCGATCTCCCTCGTGGTCCAGAGCTGCTGGATCCGTCGGCCTTCCGGCGGCGTCGTGACGATCAACCGGCCGTGGAGCGCGACATAGCGGCCGTCGTCGCTCTGCGTCTTCCCATCGAAGTTCTTCTGCGGCTCGAGCGTCTTCGGGTCCCGGAATCCCCAGCCCGTCAGATCCTTGCCGTTGAACAGGCTCGTGAACCCCGGCTCCGGCTGAAAGTCGTCGTCCGCGGTCTCGAGAAAGCCGAGCGTCGCAAGGACCGGCTTCAGCGCCGCACCCCACTTGGCGTAGCCCGCCTTGTTCGGATGCAGCAGATCCGGAAACTCCTCGGCCTTGGCGTCCCCCTGTTCGTTGGCAAACAGCGTCCAGGTCTCAATCAACGTCACCTGGGGATCCCCCTTCACCGCCGCGGCGTAGAGCTCATTGAGCTTCTTGATCTTCGCGGCAGGCCGCTTCTTCGACTCGGAGCTCGGAAAGGTCTGGCAGAGAATCACCGGGACCTTCGGGTCAAGCTTCTTCACCTCCTCGAGGATCAGCTTGACGTTGGCGGCAATCGTCTCAGGCTCGGCCCCCTCTTCGAGGTCGTTGGTCCCCATGAGCATCACGAGGCCGGTCGGATGAAGAGCGAGAACGTCCTCCTTGAGCCGGATCAGCATCCCGCGGGTCGTGTCGCCACTGATCCCGCGATTGGCTGTCTTGACACCCTTAAAGGTTCCGCCAAAGTCGTCCCCCCATACCTGCGTGATCGAATCGCCGAGGAAGACAACCGCCTTCTGGTCCTGCTCGACCCGTTTGGCCCAGCCGCTCCGCTTTTGCGACCAGAGGTTCTTGAACCAGTCGTATCGACGAATCGGCCCCGCCCCGGGCAGGCCGTCATCCGTCGCCGGAAGATCGACCGACGCGGCCGGTTTGTCCTCCGCCGGGACGCGGCTGGCAAGCGGCCCGAAGCCGGCCAGAAGGAGAGTGGCACCAAAGAACAGCGACCGAGCGAAAGGGATGTTCATGCAGGGATCGTTGTCGAACCCATCGGCACTTTCAACTACGAGCGATCCGGAGTTCTGGCGGCATTTCGCCCGGCCGTGATCGCTGTTCGAGGGAACGCTGCTGGCCCGGTGAACCGACTGCCGGACCGCGAAACTTCGGACGCCTGCCGTGTGCCGTCGTCTGGAACCGGCTTTGGAACCGCTCGCGCGTGAAGGGGCGAGGCGATCCCGGAACGCCTGCCTGACCGATCGGGGCGGGCTGGACCTGGCCGTTCGACAGGCTCATGAGGGGCCTCGTCGAACGGGAATCCGCTGCCGCGCCCCCGCCGTTCCCTGGACCCTGAGTCGGGCTTCGAGACCCTCGCGAACGCTTTCCTGGCGGAGTTCTTATCCCGCGTCGACCGACTTCAGCTTGGCGTCGATCGCTCCGACGATGCGGATCGTGTTGTCGACGCCGCCGCAGCGGATCGTGAAGTTGATGAGCGGATCCAGCTTGAGCTTCTCGAACGCCTTCCGGACTGCGTCGAGGCTTCCGAGCTTGAGAGCCAGGAGCATGACGTGCTCGTGAAGTTCGTCGTCACGATTCACGGTCGGCTTCGCGACGAGCCGGCTCTTGAACTCGAACTTGTGATGGCAGGCGGGGCACTCCTTCGTCAGGGGGCCCTTCACGAACCCTTCGCACTGCGGACAGCGCTTCCAGCCGGGTCCCCCCTTTTCCTTGTTGTATCCTTCGATCTCGGTCTTTTCGGCCTTCTTCGCCACGGGTGGTCACTCCAGGTTGGGGCCCGCCAGAGCGGGAAGCGTAGCGGATCGAGGTTGGCAAACAAATCGGGTTGCCTCCTAACCTGTTGGCAGAGCGAGGAGTCGGGAAACTCCGCCGTTAGAACCGGCGCGGGATTCCCCTCCGGCGACACGGTTCACGTGGCCCGACGTGGACAAGCGACCGGGCACGTCGGGCCGGCTTGTCAGCCCCCGGCCAGCGGGTAGACTGGCCCGAACCTCAGATGGCAGAAGGGTGTCCCGACACCGGACTGCTCACGATCCCCGGCAGAGGACCGGGCGGCTGGTGTCAGAGGGGGGTTGCCCCCGGGACATTGGCCGGCAGGATAGACCACCGGCGAGAGAAAACGCTGGTTGGCCGAAGTGGCGGAATGGCAGACGCAGCGGATTCAAAATCCGCCGCCCCCAAAAGGCGTGTGGGTTCGAGTCCCACCTTCGGCATTGACCTCGTACGGTTCTGTCACTGGTACGGTTCTCTCGCTGGCACAGTCCGCGGCCCCGGTTTCCGGGATGGTCGCGGGGCAACTCATACGGACGCCCCTCTTCCGAATGCCCCCCGCCTCCTCCTCGTCGCTCCACGCCACGTCGTTCCTCGCCCGGCCCCCCGCCAGGGTCGGACCCGTTGTCGTCCTGCATGGAGACGAGGCGCATCTCAAGCAGGGGGTCATCGGTCAGCTGACGCGAATGCTTCTCGGCGAAGAGTCGGAAGCCGCGATGGGGCTGGTCTCGTTCGACGGGAAGCAGGCCGACTTCAAGGCGGTCAAAGGAGAGCTCCAGACCGTTTCGATGTTCGGCTCGGCCCGGGTCGTCGTCGTTCACGGTGCGGATGACTTCGTCACCGAACATCGCTCCGCTCTCGAATCCTATTGCGAGAAGCCGTCCGGCCGTTCGACGCTCGTGCTCGAGGTCAAGACGTGGCGGTCCAACACCAAGCTTGCCAAGAAGGTTGTCGAGATCGGCCTCGACCTCGAGTGCACGCAGCTCGAAGGTTCGGCCCTCACGAAGTGGCTCGTCGAGCAGGCGGAGACCCGCTATGGCAAACAGCTCACGCGTGACGCGGCCGCCCTGCTGCCGGAACTCGCTGGAACGGGCCTGACGCTGCTCGACTCCGAGCTGGCGAAACTCGCGGCCTATGTCGGCGAGGCGAAGCGGATCGGCGCCGAGGAAGTCCGGCAGCTCGTCGGCGGCTGGAAGGCGGAAACGACCTGGACGATGGTGAATGCGATCCGCGACGGCAAAGCGGGCGAGGCTCTCGAGTGCCTTCACAAGCTGCTGCACGCGGGCGAAGCGCCGCAGAAGATCCTGGGAGGGATGAATTTCGTCTTCCGCCGGATCGCGAGCGCGACCGAGAAGTCGCGGACGATCGCGCTCAAGGATGCCCTCAAGGAAGCGGGGGTCCATTACAAGGAAGTCGAAGCGGTCGAGCGATACCTGCGGCGAGTCGGGCGCCCTCGAGCCGAGCGGATCGTCTCCAGGCTGCTGCTCGCTGACCGCGGGCTCAAGGGGGCCAGCCGCGTTCCCGAACGTCTGCAGATCGAGAACCTCGTCCTCTGGCTGGCAGGGGCGATTCCCGCCTGAGATCGCTGTGGTCCGCTGACAGTCCCGGCCCCGAAAACCCCACGATGCGTGGCCCATCGCCCCGTTGCACGACCTTTCCAGGTGCTCCGCTGGGCGACTCATCCCAGCGAACGAGGATCCCGGGCGAAAGTCAGCCGTTCAAGAGGCCAGAAATGGGGCTGACCTGGCAACGCTCGGGCGACCTGTGAGGTCGCCCTGCGGACGAATCACGGCGTCTTCGCGACCGGTCTGACAGCCGGCCGTGCGCAGCAGCGTTGTCCGCTCGGCCGCAGTGAGAACCAACGTATTCTACGGACATCGTTGCGACAGCCCGTCGTTCCAGTGCTCGATTCGGCGTCACGGTTTTCCCGTGGCGGACCGGAGTCCTACAATTCCGTGGTCCCTCCTCCACGTTTCGGTAGCGACCTATGCCCCCTGCCGCCCCCCCCTCACCCGCATCCTCCGACTCTCCCGCCGCGGGGCCCACGACATCGCGACGGTCGGTGCTGATCGTCGAGGACGAGACGATCATTCGCAAGACCCTGGCCGAGTTCCTGACCGGCGAAGGGTTTGAGGTCGCCCAGGCGGGGTCGATGGCGGAGGCGCTGCAGGTCGCCCGCTCGCGCGATTTCCACGTCGCGATCTGCGACGTGCAGCTTCCCGATGGGGACGGCATCGTTCTTCAGCGCAAGCTGCAGCAGATCAACCCTTCGGTCTTCGT